>JABFRJ010000446.1 GCA_013141255.1 Hyphomicrobiaceae bacterium | reverse complement strand
GCCTTCATCCAATCATCGTGCGATCTAATTTTCGTCATAGCGCTCTCTGCCGCTTCGTAAATCACAAGATCGATCATGCTCATTTCAAAATCGATGGTGAGCCCGACCCACGAATGATGCAGAGGGTCGGAGTAGTGACCGAGTGTTTTCATCAACACTGTCTCGAAAATTTCTGCCGTGGCGCGGTTTTCAAACCAAACTGTGACGTGCGGAATGATCTTGTGCCAAGCGTTCCGCTGCTGATCGACCCTCGTGGCTGACCACGGCTCTTTGGTCACGACCGTTCGCAGTGCAAGCCCGCCCTCGTTGTCGCCGAAGTGACGAGGGACGCGATCTTCGTTACCGATGAGGCAGACGGCACACCACCCGAGTTTTTCAATCTCGTCGCGGGTGATGGCGTCAAGGCGGGGAGCGGGCTTGAGATCGATCATGTGTCTCTGTCTGGAATAGAAAGAAGCTTCATTTTCGCCCGCTCAAGATGCCAAAGCACGTCCCCCCCGTCCGCGAGAGAGCTTGCGAAATATTCTGAGCCGTCGCTTTTAAATCCAACGATGACAACTTCCGTTAATTCAGCATCAAGCGCCGCTCGAATGACCCGTTGTGGGTCAATGTCGAGCTTTGTTCTGACGGGCAGAATAATAACGTTGTCGCTCATTTCTTCATCGCCTCGCGATACATCTTACCTAGAAGTCTGTTGCGGCGACGGGCACGCAACCAATCGCCTACTTCGTCTATCACGTCGCACAACCCCTTGATTGCCAGCCACACCACTACCAGCAATAACAGTTCAATGATCAGCGCCGCTGGCAGCGGGCGAGACTGAAACGCCCAAACGGCCACAACAGAGCCGATCAGTACCGTCCACAAAGTAGCGACGACGTTTGATGCGCTCCTGCGGGGATCGATCATCGCCGTGCCTCCCTCAACTCTGCCATTTTTCGCCGTGCAATCGCGACCTCTTTTGTCCGAACATCGTTAGCAACCTTGGTGGCAAACAACACCGCCCGCCCGTAGTCGCTCGCAGCTTTGTTCCGACCGCCGCCCAATTCCTTCGCGATCTGTGTAAACGTCCAGGCTGGATGTGATCCTCGCATCCGCAAAATACTAGCGTACCGCTCCGAGTGCATAGCAACGGCTGTGAGCCACGGGATCATGCGGGGGAAATCTGATAAGTCCCGCGCCGATGGAATAAACCGATCGTTCCAATAAGTCGGGCGCTTGCCCTCAATCATTTCTTGTAACTCGATCATTCGAGCCAACCAAGTCAGCGTGCTTCGCTCGATAATCGTATCCGCCGCTGCAAAGGAATGCTCAGTCATGACGGCTCGCATGATGCGGCCTTCGACCTCGCGCGGAGTGATAAGCCCCACAGTCGAAACCTTGACCGCATTTGCAATCCGCCACCATTGATCAGGCTCTTTCTCAAGAGGCTCTGGCGCCGCAATCGGTTGAGCCCACTGCACATCAGGTTGTGCAATGACGGGCGGTGGCAACGGTGCTTTCCAGGCGGTCGGGTTTTTCGGACGCCAACATGCAATCACAGAACTCCCAAACGATCCGCCTTCCTCGACGAACCGCTCGGTTGTTCCGTTCCGCTTGACGTACCAAACCACAACTTGCCGCCGCTGATCATAGACCCGTGCGCAGTCGTGGAAGCCATCGGGCAGCAGCCCTTTGACCTTCACGCCAAATGGCGGGGCTGTATCAGTGACGGGGTAGGTTGTGGTCATTCGGCAGCGTCCGCAGCCGCATCGTTTTCACTTTCATCGTCATCTTCGGATTGTGGATAAAGTGGTATGGCTGCTGTTAGAAAATACCGCGTCTCTAGGGTGCTGTGATGGTCCTGCTCGATGAATAAATCTCCGTCGAGAAGCACCAACCCCGTGATTGAGCACCGGGCCGCGTACTCGCCATTTGCGCTTTCGATGCAATCGGGAGGTAAGTCAGCCAATTCATCGGTCAGCTTATCGACGGCGTTGAATTGAGTTGCGACTTCCGGGTTCGCTTGCTCCCACGTTTCAACCAAAGCCTCCTTGTCAGCGTTGAGCTTGTCTGTAAGAGCCATTACCGCTGCGTTGTGGGCTGTTTCAAGAGCCTCACTTGCCGCGTCAATCGCGCTGTCCCGAACATCTAACAATCTGTGATACTCGTCGAAGGCCGCTTTCCGAGTGTCATCCAGCGCCCCAAGTCGAATGCGGTCTTCCATGCGGCTAATCTTGGACAAGTCGATTGTAATTTGCGTCATAGGTGCCTCCGTGACGAGTTGAATTAACGCACTTAGAACGGGATGCTGTCGTCGATCTTGCCGCCCCCACCACTCGACGCTGGCGGACCTTTCGGCTGATACCCAGGAGGCGCTTGATAATCTTGAGTGCTATCCCGCGTCCGCGTTTGTCCGTAGCTTTCTGGCGTTGTGTTTTCTAAAGATCGATCCGCACCAGATGAGTGACTTTCAATTTTATCGAGCATCTGGATTTGCCCGCCGAACTTACCCAATACGATTTCGGTGCTGTACTTGTCTTCGCCGCTTTCTGTGGTCCATTTGCGGGTTCGGATTTCACCCTCGACTAACAGCTTCGAGCCTTTCTTGATGTACTTCTCAATGATGCCGCAGAGATTGTCGTTGAACACGACGATGCGGTGCCACTCTGTCTGTTCCTTTTTCTCACCTGTGTTTTTGTCCGTCCACCGCTGCGAAGTTGCGAGCGAGAAATTTCCGACTTTTTCCCCTGATTGCATTGACCGGATTTCAGGGTCTTTGCCGACGTGACCAATGAGTGTTGCCCGGTTCATTCGTTCTCTCCGATCTCTGCGTTTTCAATCTCGCATTGCTTCTGCGCCGCACCCTTTGCGGTGAAGAACTTTTGCGCCAAAGTGCAGTTTTCAAACGCTACACAGTCCTCGCTCTCCAGCCTCACCATAAGACGACCATTGATGACATCCACTCCAATCACCTTGAAAACCTCTGTCGTGCCATCCCCGTAAATATCTGCGGTTATGTATTTGCCCTTCACGGCTTCGCTAACAATCTGAGCCGATGCGGTTACGCTCTCTAAATCTGCATCCATCACGTCACCCTCCAAAGTTTTTATCTCTCACTGCATTTGATCCAACAGCGCAGAACAACGTCTGCACTCCAACGCGACCGTTACGATTTTTTGACACGATCATTTCAAGATCGTTCTCGACCCGCGCCAACATTTCGAGCCGATCATTTTCCAAGTCATGATCGTCGTGCTTTTGCTTGGCGAGGTAGTACGCAGGTCGATACAGGAAGGCCACGACACTCGCGTTTTCTTCGATGTTGCCACTCTCGCGAAGATCCGATAGATCAGGTCGCTTATTGTCCCGTCCCTCAACGCCACGGTTCAACTGCGACAACCCAACAACGGCGCAATCCAATTCCTTCGCCATTGCCATGAGGGCGACTGTAATCTCGTGCAACTGCGAGGCACGGTTGAAGCCTGCTTTAAAATCTGCGCGGATCAAGCCGATGTGGTCCACCACAACCACATCGAGCCGTTTCCCTTTGCGCTTCAAATCGGCAAAGTGCTTGCGGGACCGAGCTTCAATTTCGCTGATCGTTAGTCCCGGCTGCTCGTCGATCAGCACGGGCATATCTTTCAATTTCACATTTGCGTCTTCCAACCGTTCCCGCTCGCGAGTATCGATCTTGCCGTTGATGACCTGATCGACCATGATGGGATGAGCGCGGATATAGGCGAGATCGCAAAGCACCCGAGCGCCCAACTGTTCCTTGTTCATTTCGAGCGAGAACATCAGTGCATTTTGCGGAACGAGTTCGCCCGTATCTGGATCAACAAATTTCGACTTCCGCACGCCCCGCAGCAATGACGATGTAACGAAAGCCGACTTGCCCATGCCTGGGCGACCAGCCACGATTGAGAGTTGTCCGCGCGGCCACCCGCCAAGCACAGTGTCAAAATCGGTAAACCCTGTCGTCGGCCAATTCAGCGCCTCGTTGCGATCTAACCGCTCAAGCAGTGCCGATGCGGCCCCGCCGACCGTGTATGTCAACCGTCCCCTCGGGCGGATAAATGTTGATGCCGTATCGAGCCCGCCAACTGCTGTCTGAATGAGCTCCAGCGTCGAGATTTGACCTTGAGAGCCTGCGGATAAATTACTGCCGATTGCTTGCAGCATGTCCCGCGTCCGCACATCCAGAAGTGTTTCGAGCACGTCCAACCACGGCATGAAGAGGTAGTCCTTCGATCTGCCGATCAACGACACCATCCACGTCCGCTGCGTCACGCCGGGTTCAATCTCGGCGTCGGCACCGCCTGGCATTCGGGACAACACACCTTCGATGGAAGGTTGTCGTCCTTCGTCGTAAAGCCCGTAAACCGCCGCCAGCAAATTGTAGGTGATTTGCGACGTCATCATTTCGAGGGGCAGGCGGGATTTGATTTCACCGATTAAACTCGGCTGCATCAAAATCTTGCCCAAGATCGCGATTTCCTGCGACCGGGTATATTCGGCCCGTTCCCGCTGGGGATCGTCAAAATTGACGCGACGCTGTTTCAACGATGTAGTGCTCATGATGATAACCCCGCGACTGCCCGCATTTCTCGGCGAGCTTTTTCTCGTTCAGCTTCCGTTTTCTGTGATCCACTTGCATTTTTTGCAAGGTTCGGGTCGTCATAACGCCCATCAATGACCTTATCGAACGACGAGGCTTGCAGCAGAAAATCCAAGTCCGCCCGCCAGTTACGGTCATTTCGACCCCGTAAGAAACTCGACTTTTCAATCTTAACGAGCGCTTTTAACCATCCTTCAATCCCGTAGGTTTTCAGGCGAGCAATCACCGCCTTCTCCCGTTGCGGCGTCAACTTTGCCGCCTGCGGCAACCCGCACTTGAGCGCCAGATCGTTGTACAGCGCGAAGGCGTCGAGCGCTTGATGCCGACCATAGCTAGGAGCCTCAGATTTGGCCGTGGGGAGCGATTTGGCCTTAGGCTGGGGTGGACACTCCAAAAACTCAAAAGATTGCGCAGGCGGGCCGCTGTGTTGATCCTGACGCGCAATAGGCGTCACGGTCTCGACTAGGATCAGCCGTGGGGTGGGTTCTGGCTCGGCGAGGGGGAGCCATGGGGCTATTTCGAGA
>JABFRJ010000272.1 GCA_013141255.1 Hyphomicrobiaceae bacterium | reverse complement strand
CCAATCCACCGTTCCAGCGGCGCTTGCTTGGTATCAACTTTGCCGACGCGCTCACCCTTCGAGATCGCATACGTTTGCACGCCAAACATGCCCTGCACCGCGTCACCAACCTTGAACCCAGGATGGTTCGACGCGTCCACGTGTCCCGCTGAGAACGATCGCATCACATCGCCAAGCGGCACCGGCGGCACGTACGATTTGCCCTCATTGATCCACCCACGCATGGCCGGATCGAGTGAGATGTATTCAATCTTGACGCGGAACTCACCCGGCCCAGGTACTGGCGTCGGAACATCCGCAATTTCAAAGACATCCCGCGACACCAACCCCGGCACCGGGCGCTTACTCAGCTTGCAAACGCGATTGCTGGCCATGGCTGTGTTCCCTTTAGACGACAGTGATGAGTGAAACCCGACTTTACGTGTCCCATACCCAGCCGCAACCACCAATCGGGCAGATCAAGCCCCTACCGTGCGCGCTGCGCCAGAGTTGTAATATCCCCGTCCGTTGCCCCCTTGGCGCACGCAGCAGCCACAGCGACCGCTGCATCTGAAAGCCCGTGGTTATCCTTGCCCCCACCACGCGCCTCAATCAGCAACACCGGATGCCCCAGCGCAAGCAGTCGCTCCGCCCAAGCCCGCTGCTCGGGAAAACCCGTAATTTTGTCGTTCGGATCACCGATCACAAACTGCCGCCGTTCCCGCGTCACCGGAATTTTGGCAATTTCCGTCATCGGCACGAGATAGCGTCGGCCAGGTTCACCAAAAATATTCGTCCTGACCGTCCCCCCGCCTTTGACTTGAGGAATGTCATACGCCCCCGACGCCATCGCCGAGCACATAACATCACCACGGCCAAGCACCAGCATCTGCGCAATCAAACGCGCGCCGCCCGATTGTCCCGCCAGCGCTAACTGCTGCACCTGAAGTCGCTCCCGCAAGCGGTCCAATGCAATACTCATCACATACGCATCGTCCCGCATCCCGCCCGCACGATGAAACCCCGTTGAGCCCATCAGTCCCGGTCGTCCCATCACAACCACCTTGAGCCCCGTCGCACCCGCAACGGACTCCGCCCGGCTCAACGCCCGACCTCGCACGGCCTCCGTACTCTCTGCAGCCAAATCCGCTTGCGGTACATCACCGTTGAAAAACACCACCGCCACCCGGCTATCAATATCTTGTCCACCCACAACATAGGCAATGCATTCGACAAATTCGTCGGTCTCAACCCAAATGCGGTCCACTCGCGACTTGCAATCTTGCGCCGATACGCGCTCATGCCGCGTGTCACTGCCGCCTTCAATCCGCAGCATTGCCACTCTTTCCCCGGGCGCGGGCGCAGGCTGCAAAAATTTAAACCCAAAAAACAGTGCAGCGCCCACCCCAACCAAAACCCAAATGAGTTGCGGACCAAACGGCCCATCTTCGTTTTTCATGACGTCCTCAAACCCTGCATCAAAGAAACTCAGATACCGGACTTCCCCGTCATGACCAACCCGTCCACCAACAAAAAATGCGGCAGGCGCACTCAAGCGCTGCCGCATTCTGAATTCCAAACGCTTGAAACTTAGGCGTTACTTGAACTTCTTGATGTAAGCGATCACGTCCTTACGATCCTGCTCGTCCTTTAGACCAGCGAACGCCATCTTATTTCCCGGCATGAACGCGCGCGGATCGGCGAGATACTTAAACAACTGCTCGTCATCCCAAACCACAGCCGCGTTTTTATTCGCGTCCGAGTAGTTGAAAGCATCAACCGTACCGGACTTGCGCCCGATGATCCCGTTGAGCTGTGGTCCCACCTTATTCTTCGCATCCGGTCCAACATCGTGGCACGCACGGCACTTCTTGAACACGTCCTCACCGGCTTCCGGATTCCCCGCTTGCGCGAAAGCAGTTCCCGAAAAACCAACCCCCAGCGCGACCACAGCAGCCGCAATCCCCAAGCGCTTCATATCCAACCGCTCCCAACTTGAAACTCGAGCCGACGCCCCTCAACTCTGGCACACTAGCAGAGACCCAACCCGGATCACTGCGCGACCAAACGATGCAGGAACATCACCACAGCGAACCTGAGCGGCGGATTAACGGGTCACCACCACGCGCGCCACTTTGCTATCGACTTTCGTCGGCTTCCCCTGAGACTTAGTCTCAGGCAGCAGCGCCTTGAGATCGACCGCCCTCTCCCAATAGGGTTCCGACCCATAAAGATCTGCGAGGTATTCAATCAAGGCATTAACCTTCGTCGGCATAAAATCACGGCATGGATAAACGGCATAGATAGCAACACTGTCAGCGCCTGAATATTCCGGCATCACGACTTTGAGCTCGCCCCGCTTCAATTCCGACCCGATGTCCCAGATCGACCGCAGCGCAATGCCCAGCCCCGACATCACAGCCGAGCGCACAAACTCAGCCGAGTTCGAGCGTATGTTGCCTTTAACGCGCACAACTTGCTGACCTTCCGGCCCCTGCAAATTCCACCCATCCTGCGCCCCCGCCGAAAGGCAATTGTGGAACTCCAGATCAGCAATCTTGGTCGGTACGCCATATTTTTCAATGTACTTCGGCGCAGCAACAATCACCCGACGATCCATCGCCAGCTTCTTCTGCACCAACGAAGAATCCTGCAATTCACCGATCCGGATCGCCACATCGAAGCCACGACTGATGATGTCGACAAAATCATCGGTCAAATGGCAATCGAGTTCAATTTCAGGGAATTTCGCCAGAAATTCAGGCAGATAGGGCGCAATATGCATCCGCGAAAACGTCGTCGGTGCGGTCAGCTTGAGTAGCCCGCGCGCCTTCGTATTACGACGCGAAACAAAGTCTTCAGCTTCCTCAACCAAGTTGAGAATATCAACGACGCGCTTGTAATACCCCTCTCCCGTTTCGGTGAGGGTAAGTTGCCGTGTTGTTCGCTGGAATAGGCGCGCGCCGAGTTCGTCCTCCAACAGGCTGATACGCTTCGAAACAACGGCTGGCGACAGCCCCATTTCGCGCCCTGCAGCGCTCATATTTCCCGTCCGCGCAACGCGCGCAAAGATGTCGAGATCTGTAATGGCAGTCATTTGAACGCCCCTGCACAAGCAACAACGACGATATGTGGCATGGCGTGAAACAGCCTGTGGTTGACGAGTGCAGTCCCCTGCACGCTTCGACGAAACTGTGTCAGCACCTTCTACGTTGCGGAATAACTAGCCTCGACGGCGACAGTTTGTCTTGCTTAAACACAATAAGCTGCATTGTTTCGCTTTTTCGTTGATAATGCAATTGCTCTGATGTTTGCTTGCGCGAGAATAAAGAGTGAAGTCAGCGCATTACGCCAGCAGAGCATAAATTCATCGCCATCATGATGCGCAGTCAAACCACCTAAAACTAGACTTTAGTCGCAATACAATTGTCCATATGCCCCGAACGTCAACGGCAACTTGGCCACACTGTTCGCGCCCATCTAGGCATCGTCGTCAAAAAGGCCGGTCCAACAAAAAACCACCATCCCCACGCATCCGCCGAATAAATTGCTCCGTTCCAATTGCAAGACCTGCGCGATTACCGCACAACATCATTAATGCGGCCAGGTTATTGAGACCAGGTTATTGAGGCGAGCGCGGGAACCACAAAGTCCGGCGCAACATCTGCGCCCACTCTGAGGGAACACGACGATGTCGATGATCGCGATGCCGGAACCAAATCGCGAGATTACCGTCCGCCGGGACGGGATCGTCGGCGAATTACGTGCCCTTCTCGGCCCAGACCGCGTCGTCGCCGACGAACATGGCCGCCGCGCCTACGAAACTGACGCTCTCACCGCCTATCGCTGCATGCCCCTCGCAGTCATTCTTCCGCGCACGACTGCCGAAGTCGCAAGCGCACTCAAATATTGTCACGCGAACTCCATCAAAGTTATCGCGCGCGGCGCTGGAACCTCGCTCGCTGGCGGTGCCCTCCCCACCGAAGACGCCGTCGTCATCGCCATTACAAAAATGAATCGCGTGCTTGATCTCGACTACCCGAACCGCATCGCGCGCGTTGAATCCGGCATTACCAATCTCGCCATTTCCGCAGCCGTCACACCGCAGGGCTTTTTCTACGCCCCCGATCCTTCTAGCCAATTAGCCTGCACACTCGCAGGCAACATCGGCATGAACTCCGGTGGCGCTCATTGCTTAAAGTACGGCGTCACCACCAACAACGTCCTCGGCGTCCGCATGGTCATGATGGATGGCGAAATCATTGACATCGGTGGCCCGCATTTGGATAGCGGCGGCTACGACCTCCTCGGCTTAATAATCGGGTCGGAAGGCCAATTCGGCATTGTCACCGAGGCCACCGTCCGCATCCTTCGCTCAGCCGAAGGCGCACGCCCCATGCTCGTTGGCTTCAACTCCAGTGAAATTGCCGGTCAATGCGTCTCCGCCATCATTGGTCGCGGCATCGTCCCCGTCGCCATCGAATTCATGGACAGGCCCGCCATCGCCATCTGCGAAGCCTTCGCCAAAGCCGGCTACCCGTCTGACTGCGAAGCACTCTTGATTATCGAAGTTGAGGGCTCCGATACCGAGATCAATGATCAGCTTGCAGCCATCGTCGACATTGCAAAGACCTTCCACCCCACCGTCATAAAAGTTAGCAACAGCCCCGAGATGAGTGCCAAAATCTGGAAAGGCCGCAAAAGCGCATTCGGCGCGGTCGGGCGGCTCGCCGACTACTACTGCATGGACGGCACCATCCCACTCGGCAAACTGCCAGAAGTGCTGACCGCCATCACTGAAATCTGCCACCGTCACAAACTCAAAGTCGCCAACATCTTCCACGCAGGCGACGGCAATTTGCACCCGCTCATCCTTTACGACGCCAACGATCCCCTAGAGGCAGAACGTGCTGAAGAGGCTGGCGCTGAAATCTTGACGCTATGCGTCAAGGTCGGCGGTTGCCTCACCGGCGAGCATGGCGTCGGCATCGAAAAGCGCGATCTGATGAAAGTGCAATTCAACGCCACCGACTTATCCGTCCAGATGCGCATCAAATCCGTGTTCGATCCCGATTGGCTATTAAACCCCGCCAAAGTTTTCCCGCTCGACAGCCGCATCTCAAGCGACATCAAACCCGCCCCGCCCCCAGCCCGAGCC
>JABFRJ010000282.1 GCA_013141255.1 Hyphomicrobiaceae bacterium | reverse complement strand
AGCCGGTCTCGGCGCACTCGTCGCGCTCCAAATCGTCGGTATGGAATTGTCCCTGATAGCCTTCATCGGCATCATCTTGCTTGTCGGCATCGTCAAAAAGAACGGCATCATGCTGGTCGACTTCGCGCTTGAGCAAGAGCGCACCTACGGCACCAGCGCGCGTGACGCAATCCTGGAAGCCGCTCGCGCCCGCTTCCGCCCAATCCTCATGACCACCCTCGCCGCTCTCCTCGGCGCCATCCCACTCGCCATCGCCATGGGCCCCGGCGCCGAAGTCCGTCGCCCTCTTGGAGTGACAATCATCGGCGGCCTCATCGCCTCGCAGATCCTAACGCTCTACACCACGCCTGTGATCTACCTCTTCCTCGATCGCCTCCACCGCCGCCTCTGGGGCGACACCGGCGCCGCCCCCCGCGAACACCTCGCCTCGCCTGCGGAGTAAGAAGCGACCAATCCTACCAACAAAAAAGGCGACCCGCGAGGGTCGCCTTTTGCATGTCGAGTGCAGCAAATGGATCGCTGCGAATTAACGCGAATAGAATTCGACCACCAGGTTCGGTTCCATCGTCACCGGATACGGCACATCCGACAACGTCGGCACGCGCGTCAGCTTCGCCGTCATCTTGTTATGATCGGTTTCGACGTAATCAGGCACATCGCGCTCACCGCTCTTCACCGCTTCCAGCACCATCGGCAACTGGCGGGCTTTTTCCGTGAGTTCGACCACGTCACCGACGCGGCAACGGAACGACGAGACGTTGACGCGACGACCGTTGACCTTGATGTGGCCGTGGCTGACGATCTGGCGCGCCGCGAATACGGTCGGCACGAACTTCGCACGATACACGACCGCATCAAGACGACGCTCGAGCAGGCCGATCAATAGTTCCGACGTCGAGCCCTTAGCAGTCGCTGCCTCTTCATAGATGCGGCGGAACTGGCGCTCAGACACGTTGGCGTAATAGCCCTTCAGCTTCTGCTTAGCGCGCAGCTGCTGGCCGTAGTCCGAGAGTTTACCCGCGCGGCGTTCGCCATGCTGGCCCGGACGTGATTCACGCTTGTTGAGTGGCGATTTCGAACGGCCCCAGATGTTTTGACCAAGGCGGCGGTCGATCTTATGTTTGGCGCGGATGCGCTTTGTCATGTCAGTCTCCGTCTTTTGCTATACACGGGAACGCCGCAGGACCCAGGACATCAGCCCCAGCCAACAGCGGTTCGACTGCCCCCTCCTCTGCCCGGCCTCGATCCCGAAAGATCGTAAGGTCCCGGCCAACAGGCCGCCCAAAAGGTTTGAGCCGCCGCGGAGACAGAATGAATGAGGGCCCGAGCTTCAAGCGCCGGGCCCTTCGAACACGCAGGTTATTGCGGATTAATTGCCCCCCGTCAACCACCCCAACCCAGCGCTAATCAGCGCAGAACGGCGGCCAACGGGTTAATTTCCCCCCAATAGGCTATTTAACCAAATGTCACTGCTTGGCGGGTGCTGGAGCCACATCCGCCTTCATATAGGCCATAATCTGCTCTTCAACCTTCTTCCGCTCGGCCTCAGAACACGCCGTCGGCGTCGGTGGCGTAATCTTCGTATCCTGCACCACCACGTCTTTTTGGCCTTCCGCGCTGTCAACAATCGTCACCTTGCCAGTCATCAACATGACCGTGAACAAGTGCAATTGGCTGATGAAGAGCGTCTGCTGATCCGACCACTTCTTAGCAGCGATCTCGCGCTTCATCATGGTCTGATAATTTGCCCCCTGCGCTTCCGGCAAGCCGCAGATCTGCGCATTCGCCGACAACCGCCCGATCCGCACAATTTCGCGCGCCTTTTCAATCGGCACCATTGCCGCGTCTTTATTCTTTTTGTCGACCTCGATCACCTTACCATCTGGCATGGTGAACTTCGCCGGCGTGATCACCCATGCGTAAGCAACGAGCGTCGCCACGCTTTTGTCGCTGAGATCCTTGCCTTGCGCCGACGCTGGCGCCTGCCCGCTCCCCGCCATGACAGCCGCACCAGCCACTGCGGCACACGCCAGTCGCCCCAGCGCATTAAGGCCCCGTTTTTGCCCGCAAGTCGCGTCCATAATCAATCGCCCCATTGAGGTTGTCACCATCGTCACTGCATTGCCCTCCGCGGTCTTAGCCGCCGCCACTTGATGCATCCGCCGCACATCTAGAGCGACCGACACCCCTGCCTATTCCCCGTAATTCGGCACTCACAAATGCGCCCGCTAAGCGCGTCGAGCCACCTCGGCCAGTGTACGTCTGGCCTCAACTAGACTTGCAAACCTAACCCCATATTCCGTCGAAGTCTGGGCTACCTGAGCCCACTTCGCAACCGTCGACTTGGCGAAGCATCTCGACCAGTGCGAGGATGCCATAAGCCCAAACGAGGCAAGTTTAAGGCAACGGCAACTTTGCCCACGTTCCAAGCCATCACCACCTTAAAATCGTGGCGAAGTTGCATCGCTCGACGCGCCATCTTGGCCAATTATGTCTGATTATCTCAGCGCATCACGCCCGGCGCCCGGTGCCTTTGCCATAAACCAGCGCCTTGACGATTCCCCTCAGCGTCCGCACTTCTTGCTCGGTCGCCCCCAGCCGCAAAAACATCGTCCTAAGGTTCTGCACCATGATGGGCCGCCTCTCCGTCGTGCCGAAGAAGCCGAGCCGATCCAACTCACCTTCGAGGTGTTCAAAAAAGCCGAGCATGTCCTGCCGTGTGGCCGGACCGAAGCCGCGCTGATTGAGCCCCGGCTGCACCGGCGTCTCATACGTGGTCACCCGGCCCAGCGTCCCACCACCCGATTGCTTCATCCATTCATAAGCCAACACCAGCACCGACTGAGCCAGGTTGAGTGACGCAAAACGCGGATCAACCGGCACCATGACGATGGCATCCGCAATGGCCACCTCATTACTCTCAAGCCCATTGCGTTCGCGCCCAAATACAATACCGCAGCGCTGCCCAGCCGCGATCCGCGACCGCATTTCCGTGACCGCCTGCTCCGGCGTTAGCACCGGCTTCGTCAGATCGCGCTGGCGCGCCGTTGTCGCCACCACATAATTGAGATCGCCGAGCGCGGCTTCGAATGTCGGGTAAACCGCAGCATCATCGACCACGAACGTCGCACCCGACGCTGCAATGCGAGCCCGCTCGTTGGGCCATCCATCGCGCGGCGCCACCAGCCTCAATTCCGCAATCGAGAAGTTCGCCATCGCACGCGCCACCATACCGACGTTGTCAGCCAGCTGCGGCTCCACCAGCACAATTGCCGGACGACTAACGTCTACCAAGGCGGCCGGACGCGGCGCAGTTTTCTCACGTGTGCCATAACGCAACTTCCGGATTACGCGCCGCGCATAAAACCACAGCTCCTCGCCGGGCCACGTCGCTGCCAACTGATCCAAACTTTCCGCGTGATACGTGCCCACGCCTTGTCCGCTGAGCCGCATCCGCCCACCGTCGATGACAACCTCTCCATGCGCTGCTACAAACTGATCGAGGCTCGCAATCCCCCGCGCGTCGGTCCGCCGCCGACAACCAGAACAACTGGCGTTATCCGCGATGCACCGCCGCTCCGCGCAGTAGGTCAAAACCGGCTCCAACGTCTCCCGCGTCAACCCGCCAATGGCCAGCTGCTCCAGCCCCGCATCAATTGTCGCCTCATGCAACGTGCGCACAACCACTGCCAGCACAGATCCTACGACCGGCCCAGATGCGGAACTTTCACCGCTCAGTACCGGAACCTGCGCCCCATCCCGTGTCTCAATACAGATCTGCACAGCGTCAACCTCGAGCCAATACCTACCCCGGCTTAAGCCCAAGCCCGCATCACTGCAACCAATCAGCATCCAGCCGTCGCGGTGTCAGTCTTTCGGCAGCGCGAACGAGAGCGGTAGCTCAGTTGTGTACTTGATCTGCTCCATCGCGAAGGCCGACGAAACCTTCGAAATCTCAATCCGCCCGATCAATCGCTTATAAAATCCGTCATAAGCTGCAATGTCAGGCACCACTACCCGCATGAGGTAGTCTACGTCCCCACTCATCCGGTAGAACTCCACCACTTCGGGAAAATCCACCACTGCGGCATGAAACTTCTCAAGCCAGACATGGCTGTGCTGATCTGTTTTGATCGACACAAACACCGTCACCCCGGCATTGACCTTGGCCGGATCAAGCAGCGCCACCCGCCGCCGCACGACGCCCGACTCGTCAAGCTTCTGAATCCGCCGCCAACACGGCGTCGTCGACAGCCCGACTTCCTTGCCGATCTCCGCCACCGGCTTGGTTGCATCAGCCTGCAGCTGCCTCAATATTTTGACGTCCATCTCATCAAGGGGCATCACATTTCCCTAAACCGGAATTCCTGACAATCCGATCCCACATGACCGGCTCTTATGAAAACACGCCCCACCGCGTCGACCAAAATCAAAGAATATTAGAATTTTTTTCCCCGAAGACCTCGTTTTTGGGGTCAATATCCTATATTTAAATACGACGAAAGCGACCATCCGTCTAGAGATGGAATCCTGGCCAGGACCTCTGATCATGCAAAACATAGTTTACCTAACGCCGAATTTTGCAGTCACCTCAGCCCCAACCCCCGCGGATTTCGCAGAAATTGCCCGCCTTGGCTTTAAATCGGTGCTCTCCAACCGCCCCGATGACGAAGAACAAGGTCAGCTCGACGCCCGTCAAAGCGCCAAATTGGCGTGGGCGGCAGGCCTCCGGTATCGCCACGTCCCCACTGCCAAGCATGATGTTTTTACTGACGAAGTGGTCGAAGGCATGGCCGACGCCCTCATCGGCCTCCCAGGCCCCGTGCTGGCCCACTGCAAAAGCGGTCTGCGCTCAGCCATCGTTTGGGCTGCCGCCAGCGCCCGCAGCCAACCCGTCGATTGCGTCCTTGAAGCCCTCCAAAAGAGTGGCTTCGATCTCGACTTTCTGCGCGACGACTTAGACGCACAAGCTGATCGCGCACGCTGGCTCCCGCCCTCCAAAGCCCTCGACTGTGAATGCGAAGTTTTGCCCGTTACGAGCAAGATAGTCGTGAGCAAAACCGGCACAGCTGGTTAAGACCGAACTGCAAGCAGCATCTGAGGCGGCCCAAAATCGGCCGCCTCAGATGCTGCTTGCAGTTCGGTCTTAACCAGCTG
>JABFRJ010000107.1 GCA_013141255.1 Hyphomicrobiaceae bacterium | reverse complement strand
CGGTGCGGGTGTTGGGGGAGGGGGCGACGCGGGTTGCTTTGATCGGTCTCAATTCGGCGATGGAGACGGCGCCGTTGATTGCGGCGGGAGAACTCGGTCGGGATCAATTGGAGCGCTTGCAGCGCATTTTGCGGGAAGCGCGAGTGGCGGGGCTTGGGCGCGTGGTGATGATCCATCATCCTCCGTTGCCGGGGCAGGCAAAGCGTGACCGAGGGTTGCGGGACGCGGAGCGGTTGCGAGATATTTTAATGGCCGAGGGCGCGGACCTCGTTGTGCACGGGCACAATCATCAGACGATGTTTGCGACTGTGGAGAGCGCGTTCGGTGTGGTGCCGGTTGTGGGGGCGCCGTCGTCGTCGGCGGCGGTTGCGCATGGTGGTGAACCGCTGGCACAGGCGCATCTGTTTACCGTACGAATGGTTGACGGGCGGGCCGTCGTGCGGTTGCGTATACGTGGATTAAAAGCAGCTGGAGGGACGATCGAGGCCCCAATTGTGACGTTGGGTGAGCGGGTGCTCACGACGGATTGATCCCGATCCACCCATAAAGACGTTAGACGCGGGCCTGGGATGCTGGGCCGCACTCCCATGTGGCGGCCAGACCTGCCATAAAGCGTTTGCAGAAGGGCGGTCGTCGCGCTGCATACTTGAGGTTGATGATGGCAGTAACGCAGACAACATCGAAGATTAGGCCGGTTTGGCTGGTCATTTTGGCCGCTGGCACAATTGTTGGCATGGCGATGGGTTTGCGTCAGGTGATGGGGCTGTACCTCAAGCCTGTGACGACGGAGCTTGGCATCGGGCGCGAACCGTTTTCCAACGCGATGGCTGTTGCCAATTTGATGTGGGGAATTTTTTCGATCCTTTGTGGTGCGATTGCTGACAAGTACGGCGCGGGCCGCGTGATTGTGACGTGTGCGCTGTGCACGATTGGTGGGTTGCTGGCGATGTATTCGGCGACGGGTCCGATGGAGCTTTACATCAGCGGCGTGCTGACCGGGCTTGGCGTGGCGGGAACGGGGATTACGGCGCTCGTCGGGGCGGTGGGGCGTGCGGTGCCGGAGAGCAAACGGACGGCGGCGATTGCGTCGCTCGGGATGGCCGCAGGTATTGGGCAATTGATTGCGTTTCCCTATGCGCATTTACTGATTGAATACACGGGTTGGAAGTCGTCGCTGTTAGTACTGAGCGTCACGGGGCTCGTGATGCTGCCATTGGCGTATTTCTTGTCGGGTAAGCCGAGCAACACAACGTCGGTGGCGCGCTCGTTGTCGCTGACGGCGGCGTTCAAAGAAGCCTTTAGTTTGCCGAGCTTCTGGTTGCTTACGGCCGGCTTTTTTGTCTGCGGATTTCATCTCGCGTTCTACGGCGTGCATCTGCCGGCCTATGTCAGTGACAAGGGGTTGCCGGCTTGGGTTGGCGTGTGGGCCTTGATGGCGGTTGGTATCACCAACATCGTTGGCACCTATTTGTCGGGGCAATCGGGCAAGTACGTTGAAAAGCGGGTGGGGTTAAGTTTCATATATTTTATGCGGATCTTGCCGTTTATTTGCCTCTTGGTATTGCCCACATCGCCCGCTGTAGTGATTGGTGTCTCGGCTTTGCTGGGTCTGTTCTGGCTCTCGACCGTGCCGTTGACCTCAGGATTGGTTGGGTTGTTCTTCGGCACGCAGTGGATGTCGATGCTTTATGGTGTCGTGTTCTTCTCGCACCAACTTGGGTCGTTTGCAGGCTTGTGGTTGGCGGGCGTGACGTTTGACGCGACCAAGAGTTACGATACGATGTGGTGGATCTCGATTGGCTTGGCGTTGTTTGCGGCGGCGGTGCATTGGCCGATCCGGGAGAAACCGGTGGAGCGTATGCTTGCCTCGGCTAAGACGGTGTCGGCGTAAGATACTGATGGGCACGTGAGGTGTCGCATGGATGGTTCAAGGCAGATTGATGGCGTGCCTGGAGGTGGGCCGGTCGAGCCTGACGGGGGTGGGTTGTTGCCGCCCAAGGTTCGGCATGGGTTGTGGCTTGCGCTGGGGGCCGTGATGGTGAGTGCGTTGTATTTGATATCAGTGCGCGGTACGGCGATTATTTTTGATATTGCATCGGCGGTTGGATCGTACTGCTTTTGAGACTCGGATCGGCGTTTGGAGATTGGTCATGCGTCGCATTGTTGTAAGTTTTTGCTTTGCGTTGATGGCTGCAATGTCGGCTCAAGCTGGTGATTTTGTCAGCCAAACGAAGAGCGGTAGCTTTGACGATGTTCGTTTTGAACTTGGCAACGCCATTGTTACGCGCGGCTTGAATGTTCATTCAGAAGGCAATCTTGAAGCCATGATGCGACGGACCGGGGCGGACGTTGGATCGTCTGTCGTTGTTTATAAAAACGCCCAGTTTGTGCAGTTCTGTTCGGCGTTGCTGTCGCGCAAGTTGGCAGAGATTGATCCCATCACAATGGGCTACTGTCCCTTTGGCGTCTTTGTATATGAGACTGCGGCAAAGCCGGGCGAGATCGTGGTGGGCTATCGTCGGTTAGCGTCGACTTCTCCGAGCGAGAGCGCGCTTGATAAAGCCAAAGCCAATGTTGACGCATTGCTGGCGGGTATCGTTGCGGATGCTGTCAAGTGATGCGTGACCGAGACGGCATTGACTCTCCGGGCTCGTTCTGTTTTTTAGGCGATGACACTATGGTTCCTGATGGGGTTTCGGCCTCAGCAGGTGAAAAGGGAATGCAGTGCGATCTCGTCAGGCCTCGGCGCGTCGGATCTAAACTGCAGCTGCCCCCGCAACTGTGAGCGGCGAGTGTCGACCCCATTGCCACTGGGCGCGACTAGCAAACCTTGGGTTTTGCTGGAGGTGAACGGGAAGGCGGGTCGGCGCGTTTGAGCTGTGAGCCAGGAGACCTGCCAGCGTGTGTCGCCCATCCTCTGCGCGGGGCGTGCAGGAGAACGGATGTCCGTAGCGGCGACGGCGTGAAAACCCTTCGGGGGTTCCGTCGGCTGCTGTGCGGGTGTTGTGGGCGTAGCGTATGATGGGTTCTGTGGCGGCACGTCCGCGCGGATTTTCATCTCCGCAGTTTTTCAATTCATCGCTTGAGTTGCCACGGGGCCTTCGTCAACGGACGGAGCCGTACCGTGACTGCATCTGTATTTGACTATCGAGTGACGCCGTATTTGGCGGCTTTTGCATCAGCCTGTGCCTTGTCGGCGCTGGTCGTGTCAGCGCCGCAGGTTTCGGCGCAAACCGTGTTGCCAGGGATTGTTGTTGAAGGTGCGACGCTTGAAAAAGCGCCGGTGACGCGTCCGCGTGTGGCGCCGCAAGTGGTAGAAGCACCGGCGATTGCACCTAAGGCTCTGCCAAAAGCGGCGCAAACATCCTCGAGCGTCCCGCAGCAAAAGGCTGCGTCGGTGGCAACGCCAACTCAAGTTGCGACGCAACCCAGCGTGGGTTCAAACAGTGTGATCGGTGGGTCTGCTGGGGATGTGGCGGGGGGCGTGCCAACGCGACAGCTGGGCTCAGCGGTCACAGTGATTGCAGGCAAGGATCTTGAACAGCAGCAGGTGCGGACAGTCGCTGAAGCGCTGCGTGGTCAGCCGGGTGTAACGATCAATACCTACGGCAGCGTTGGCAGCGTCACGTCGGTCAGCCTGCGTGGCGAGAAAAGCAAATATACACGGGTGATTATTGACGGCGTTGACGCGTCGACGACCAAAGACGGCGATCTCGATTTCTCGACCTTGAGCACTGAGTCGATTGAACGAATTGAGGTCATTCGTGGCCCGATGAGTGCGCTTTATGGATCGGGCGCCATGGGCGGCGTGATTAATATCATCACCAAAGCGCCGAAAGGTCCGTTGTCGGGTTCGGTGCGGGTTGAAGGTGGATCGTTTGGCACGAAGGATTTGGCGGGCACGATCGGTGGTGGTGGCGATAACGGGTATCTCTCGGTGTCGGGGCAATTGCGCGACATCAAGGGGTTTAACATCTCGCCGTCTGGTTTTGAGAGTGATGGGACGCGGCTTGGCACAGTCAATGTGCGGGCTGGTGTGACGCTGGCACCAACGGCGAAGCTTGATTTCACGCTGCGGCACACGGAGAAAAAAGCCGCGTATGATGCGTTTGGCGCGGATTTTGTGACGCCTGCGTCGCAGCGTCCGTATCAGACGGCTGATGATGCTGACAACGTGCTGCGACAGAAGCAGTCGCTTGCGGGTGTCCGGCTATCGTGGGATTCGTTTGGTGGGGCGCTGACGCAGGAATTGAAATCGACGTACAATCGTGATGTGTCCGTCAATCGTGAAACCGGTCTACCGGGAACGCCGTGGTATTTTGCGCCAGCGACTGTTGTGAACTCCAGCGACAAGAGTACGCGGCTCAATTACGGATATGGTTTGACCTACCGTGTGGCCCAGCCGTCAGCGGATGCCAAGCATACGTTCTCAGGTTTGATTGAGCGGGAGACGGAGACGTTCACGCCGTTCTCGGATTATGACACTTTCTTTGGTGATTATAACGGCGATGGTATCGAACGGCGGCGGAACCGCTTGGCCTTTGCGGGTGAATGGCGCGGCGTGTTCGGTGATCGTTTGGCGTTGAGCGCTGGCGTGCGGCGCGATAACAACGACAGCTTCCAGGATTTTACGACGTGGCGGACGTCGGCGAGTTATGATCTCAAAGAGACGGGAACACGGCCGCATGCAAGCATGGGAACGGGCGTCAAAATTCCGGGCATGTATGAGCAGTTTGGTGCCAATCAGATCAACTATGAGAACAATCCCAATCTGCGGCCGGAAACGAGCCGAGGGTTTGATGTTGGCGTCGAGCAGCGCTTCCTCGGTGGGCGTGCTACAGTCGATGTGACGTATTTCAGTAATCGTTTGCAAGATGCGATCACGGCGTTTGGCTTCAATCCTGTGACGTTCCGGACGCGGGCCGAGAATTTGGATGGCACTTCGCGGCGGCAGGGCGTTGAAGTGGCGACGCGGTATTTGGTGTCGCGCGCATTGTCGCTGGGGCTTAGCTACACCTACACCGATGCACGGCAATCAGACGGCACGCGCGAGTTTCGTCGGACTCCGCACAGTGGCCGGGCTGACGTTCGGTATTTGTTTAACGAGGGCAAGGGGACGGTCAGTCTCGGTGTTGTTGCCAATGGTCGGACGCCGGATGTGGTCTTTGC
>JABFRJ010000444.1 GCA_013141255.1 Hyphomicrobiaceae bacterium | reverse complement strand
CCGGCTGCATCACCACGCTCGACAAGAACCAGTGGATTGGTCGCGCGGCAGACAAGCCATTCGAACTACCCGTCATGGCAGATTGCCAATTCGCCGCTCTCGTCTGCGGCGCCGACCCCTACCGCATCGTGCAAACCCATTGGCACGCTTCACCGGTCGAACGCCTGCTCGAAAAGATGGGCATCGACTGGCAAGCCAAGAAAGCCGCATTCGAAGGCTACTTGAAAGAAATCCAAGGCGGCAAAACACCCGACCAGCTTTACGATCCCCGCCTGCGCCTAACTTCAGGCCCCGGCTTCAAGCCCATCAAACGCGAAGTCATCCCACCGCCTCCACCTGCTGAATAAAACATTGTCCCCTCTCCCCATCAGTAGATGGGGAGAGGGTTAGGGTGAGGGGCGGCCGCTTGCGACGGCGCAAGAACTGGCCCCTCACCCCAAGCCTCTCCCCGCATGCGGGGAGAGGGAGAAAAACGAGCGAGCGAGAAACAAATGACCAAACCCATCCTCATCGTCGGCGGTGGACCAGCGGGCCTCGCGGCAGCCCATGCGGCAGCGAGCCTCGGCCATGCATCAGTCCTGGTCGAGAAGATGGATCGTTTGGGCGGTGCGCCGATTTTATCGGGCTACGCCAAGCTGGTGCCATCTCACGAATGGGCCAAGGACGCCATCGGCGGCATGGTAACCCGGGTTGAACAGAGCCCCTCGATTGCCGTTGTCAAAAACGCCAAGGTCAAAGCCTTTGAAGGCACTCCTGGTAACTTCCGCGCCACGCTGACCAACGGCGAAGCCTACGACGTGGGCGCCGCCATCTTGACAACGGGCTTCACTCACTTCGACAGCATCAACAAACCCGAGTGGGGCTTCGGCACATTCCCCGATGTCGTGACAACGACGCAAGTCGAGCAGATGATTTCGTCAGGCAAGGGTGTGAAGTGCCCGAGCGACGGCCGCAAGCCGAAGCGCGTCGCCATCCTGCTCTGCGTCGGCAGTCGCGACCGCCAGATTGGCCGCGAATGGTGCTCAAAAATCTGCTGCACAGTCTCCGCCAATATGGCCATGGAAATCCGCGAAGAACTGCCCGATTGCCATGTCTACATTTACTACATGGACATCCGCACATTCGGCCACTACGAGGCCGAGTACTACTGGAAGAGCCAGGAAGAGTTCAAAGTCAAATACATCAAGGCCCGCATCGCCGAAGTCACCGGCGATGGCAAACAACTCTTCGTCAAAGGCGAAGATACGCTCGTCAAACGTCCGATCACGATTCCCTTCGACATGGTCGTGCACGCCATCGGCATGGACCCCAACGTCGACAACATGACGCTCTCAGCAGTCTTCGGTGTTGATCTGCATAAGCATGGCTTTATTGGCCGCAAGGATGCCTACGGCGTCATGGGCGCAACTTCGCGTGCGGGTGTCTTTGTGGCAGGTGCCGCCATCGGTCCCGAAACCATTGACGACAGCATCGCCCAAGCCAGCGCCGCCACCATGAGCGCGATCGCGTCGCTGCGTGGCACGATCCCACAAGCAGTTGAATAAAGGAGCGGCAGTGGCCCGTCCGATGACCGCGTCAGCTTATATAGAACCGGAGCGGCCCACGCTGCATCTGTCCGGCCCGAAGCTGCGTGCGTCACTGGAGAACCTGATCCACGCCGCCGAAATGGCTGGCGGGGTCGAGCAATACGCAGCTGCCATTCGCCTCAAATCGGAAGCCTTCCAAGAGCAACTCGCCAACGGCAAAGTTGCAACCGTCGGCCTTGGCGAATTCACCTACCTCACAACATTGATGGCCACAGTGCGTCGTCGCATCGGTCGTGTGCTAGATAGTGGCGGCTGGCACCAACTTCGCGACGCCATGACGGAACTGCTCCGCGACGCCCACGTCCCCGGCACGGCAGACGCTCGCATAACCCGCTTCTGCAAATCCTTCCCTGAAGATCGCGAGCACCGGTTTATGCGCGACCTCGCGGCGGAACTGCTCCACAATGTCTACCCCGAACAGTACCCGCTGATGCAACGCTGGGTCTGGGACGCCAAACAAAACACCGGCGTGCTGCGTGAAATCTGGCACGACGAAGCCGCAGGTGACAACGTCGATCACGTCGTCATCAATGTCCCCGACACCCATGAAGCCTTCATTGTTCTGCGCGAAGAACTCGCGGGCTTCATCGCCGATAACGGGGTCTTCCGCGACGTGCTCTGGTACATCGATTTGCTGCAAGCGCAAATCTATGGCGACTACATCAACGCCCAAGGCGGAGCCTATCTAAAAACCGATTTTTCCGCTGGCCCCGATTTGCTCGAACAATCTCGCCGCATCCTTGGCCTCGACCGCATTAATCGCATCACATCTGACGCCACCAAAACCATCGACGGCGACGGACACGATGTCCAAGCCCTCAAGCGTTTGAGCTGAGATCCCCATGCCCATCCACGAAAAATCGCTGATCCGGCCCGAGAACATCAAGACCAAGGAAAACTTGATCGTCGAAGGCATCGATGTGTCGGGCCACTGGTCGACTTTCATCGAGAGCCGCGCTGTCACCGATTACAATGAAGAATTGCAAGAAGAAATTGGCGCGTTACCAGGCGGCGAGTTCATCCATCGCTGTTGGCAATGCGGATCGTGCACCAACGCTTGCACCGTTCACGCCATCGAACCGCGCTTCAACCCGCGCTATTGGATCTACTTGATCCGCATGGGCTACGAGAGCGAGCTCGTGCGCGATAAAGACATCATCTGGCAGTGCGTCTCCTGCAACAAATGCACCTACGCCTGCCCACGCGATGTCGTACCAGAAGGCGTAATGAAAGCCACCGCCCACTGGCTCGAATTGAAAGGCTACACCGAGAAGTCACCCTCGACGATTTTCGACGAGGAATTCTCGCGCCAGATTATTGCCCGCGGAAAGATTGAAGACACCGAAGTGCTGCACAAGTTCCTGCATAAAACCAAACAACCTCTGATGCAGGATTGGCTCGTCACCATCGGTCGCAACATCGCCATGCGCCTGCCCGTGAAGTGGGGTCTCAAGATGATGTGGGCGCAGGTCTTTAAGCCAAAGACCAAAGATTGGGCCAAATCGCGGAAGGCCATCGAAGATTATATCATCGAGCAAGACGCCCATCATCGTCATGCGCTCAAACTCGATGCGCCAAAGTCGAAAGCCACGGCCCATCAGCCAAAATTACACGCAGCCGAGTAGTCGCAAACGTGATCGAAACCACTTCGTTTCACTCACGACGCACCACTCACCACTCACGAGTCCGCCATGGTTGACGTAACAGACAAAGCCAAAAAATACCGCGATGTCGCCTACTACCCAGGCTGTGCGCTTGAAGGCACCGGCAACGGTTATGACGTATCAACGCGCGCCATCGCCAAGGAACTGGATCTCAAGCTCACCGACGTGAAGGATTGGAACTGTTGCGGCGCGATGGAAGTCAAAAACATCGACCCCAAAATCCAAACCTATCTGTCGGCCCGCGTGCTCTCTCAAGCCGTCAACGTCAACAAGCAAGATGTGGTCATGGCGCCGTGCAACGGCTGCTATCACAATTTGAAGAAGGCCGAGTACGATCTCGCCCATGATCCAAAATCGCAAGAAGTCGTCGCTAATCTGTCGAGCAAATCCGGTCACAAAAACTACGAAGCCGGTCAGGCCGAAACCATCCACGCGCTGGATTGGTTGAAAGCAACCGTCGGCGAAGAGGGCTTGCGCAAACGCACCAAAGGCAAACTCGCTGGTCTCAAGGTCGCCAACTATTACGGCTGCATGTACGTGCGCCCGCGTCACATTTTCCCCGAGAAGGACAAAGGTCCGGGCAGCGAAAGCACATCCAAGCCGCACTTCATGGATGATCTCTTGGCAGCTGCTGGCGCTGAGAACGTCGAATTCCCGCTGAAGACCGCGTGTTGCGGCGGCGCCCACACGCTGTCGGATAGCGACACCTCGACCAAGCTCGTGCTCAACATCCTCCAAGCGGCCGAGGCGTCCGGTGCCGATGTGATCGCCACCGAGTGCCCAACCTGCCACTCCGGTCTAGAGATGCACCAAGTCCGCGCCGAAAAGCGCTTCGGCAAAAAGACCAACGTCAAGGTGATGTATTTCACGCAGATTCTAGGTCTCGCCCTCGGCATCGGTCCGCGCAAACTCGGCATCCACACCAACATCTCCGATGGCATGGAACTGATCACCGAAAAGCGCCTGCTGCCATGATCAATATCAGTGCGACTCCAATCGCAGATGTGACCGCAGGTTCCCCTCTGACAACGCGTTTCGACGTCATCGAAACGCGCATTGACGATATTTTCGAATCCGGCGGTGGCGTCGCAGTCAAAGTCGCCGCAGCCGAGCTCCTCTCACTTGGTGAAAAGGTACTCGAACTCTGGCTCGAAGCTCGCGATGAAAAGCCAACGCTTGAGCAAAAAGAAGGTTTCCGCCTCCTCGCCCTTCATCGCCAAGGCGCGCGCGGCGAACCGAGCTTTAATGCCTGCCGTGAGACTTGCAGAGAACTCGTTTATCACTACAATCTGATTGCAACCGAACAGACGTCCGCCGAAGCTCAACGCCAACTACGACTGATGACCATGGTCGCCAAGCATCTCTGCCTCTTTGTTGGCGGCAAGATGCAAGTCGCAGGCCTCGGAGACTTCTGTTGTGCAGCCAAGCCGATGCGCGCTGACGGCAATTAAATTCACGTGGGACAGCCTCGGCGGGTCGTCCCATTCGACCAAGCGAATGAATACGGAGCAGAGCAATGCCAGTCGTCAAAGGATGCAACTTACCCGATCACCTGCTCTATGATGTCGATAATCACATCTGGTTCCAGGAACAGGACGACGGCACGGTCAAGCTCGGCATGACCACGGTCGCAACCGCCATGGCCGGTCAGCTCGTCGCCTTCACGCCAAAGAAAGCCGGTCGCAAAGTTGATGCTGGCAAAAGCTGCGCCACGGTCGAAAGCGGCAAGTGGGTCGGTCCTGCGAAAAGTTGCGCGGCAGGCGAAGTCGCCAAGATCAATGACGACCTCGTCGCCAACCCAGCCATGGCCAACACCGATCCTTACGACAAGGGCTGGTTCATTATTTTGAAGCCCGATGACTGGGCCTCAATCAAGCCAACCCTCACGCTTGGCTCGGCTGTCTCAGCCAAATACGAAGC
>JABFRJ010000178.1 GCA_013141255.1 Hyphomicrobiaceae bacterium | reverse complement strand
GTGCAGCAGAGCCCAGCGGTTACGCGTGCAACCAACGCCATGATGCGTCCCGCGTCATCGAGCGCTGTCCAAGCCGAGTCGAGGTGTCGAATATCATCGACGAGTTGCGCCATGACGGCGTCGTAGAAACGTTGATCCGCGTCTTCAAGCAACAAGTCCGAATGCGCCAGCCATGACAGAACGCGTCGGGCCACCACGTCGCCGTCACTCGTAGCCCCGGGCAATCTGCGCCCGCCCGCAATCCATTGCGCAACCAATGCCCGCGTCGCCAGGCGCGCCTGCACACTGGCCTCATCATCGGAATCGTAAGGTACGTTTCTGAGCCAGGAAAAGCCATGCAGCGCTTTCTGCCAAGCGGCCGGTGCATCATGGCACTCAAGCGGCGAGCGACCGAGCAGCGTCACAGCAGCGCCGTTGATCGCAAATGTCCCAGCCTGCCACTCTGCCACGAAGCAAGGATCATCTGCGCGGAGTGATGGAGCCACATGACGCAATTCTCCGAAGCGCGACACCGCACGATGTGACACGCGTGGCCGCCGAGCCGTCACCACATGAAACATGCGCGTAAAGTTTGACCCGACAGACACCTGTTTGCCCCACCAATCTGAGAGCTTTAAAATACCGCTCCAAGGCCGCAAACCCGCTGTGCCAAATCACGCTTGTCCCCAACATTATCAAGTGGTTTTTCGAGTGACAAATCAAATAAGTTTAAAATGATTCGCGTGGAGCTAGCCGAAAATTGGGCGTTATGTACCTTCAAACAACTGATCCGCTCACAAATCGCGCATCATGAACATGCTGTTCGGGTCGATCTTGTAATCGCCGTAAGGCGGACACTCAGCAAAGCCATGCCGCAGATACATCCGCCGCGCCGGTTCAAAATAATCCGATGAACCCGTCTCAAGTGCGAGCCGATGCAAGCCCTTCGCGAGCGCCGTAGCAATAATGTGCTCAAGCATGATGCGAGCCGCGCCCTGCCCACGCATCGTGTCATCGGTGAACATCGACTTCACCTCGCCGAGGTCATTGGTCAATGTTCTAAGTGCGCCGACCGCTGCCAGGGCCTCCCCCTGCCACAGCGTGAAGAAGGCAATGTCATCTCGCTTGAGCCCATCGACATCAAGCGCGTGCGCACTCCCCAACCCTGTCGCCGCCCGCGCCCGCGTGACATGTGTCGTCAGCATCGCCACCACACGCGGATCATCAAGTCCGCCCACTCTCAGCTCAAACATCTCAACCCTCACCATCGACCACTCACCACTGACGACTTACCACTCACTATCCTCGCAACGCCCGCGCCCGCTCCACAAACTCTGCCGTCCCATCCGTCAGGTTCAAGCTAGCGATCTCATCAAACCTGTAAAATCGAGCGTCCCGCGCGTCGTCCCCTCGTACCGGATCGTGCCCGTCATGCGTCCAGCCCCAGTATACGGCGAGCACATAATGCGCCGCCAAGCTGCCATCACTCTTTCTAAAAATCACATCATGCACATCGACAAGACCTTTGAGTTCGGCAGCCATAGCCGTCTCTTCCATCACTTCCCGCTTGGCCGCGTCGCGTGCCTTTTCACCCGGTTCGATATGCCCACCAGGCAAACTCCATAAGCCTCTTGGCGCACTTTTCCCCCGCTCCACCAGCAACACTTCGTCGCCACGAAACACCACCGCACTCGCCGCTGCCCTCGGCCACTGCGGCACCAGCCGCGTCTCAGTTTTAGTCATCGAAACAGTCTCCATAACGCAAAGTTTTGGCTCAAGAGAATTTTTGCTATACTTGCCCCTCGGCAAAATCCAGTGCCAGGAAAAGACGCGATGTGTTCCCGTTACAATTTATCATCGCCCCACGAAGCCGTCCGCGCCATCTTTCGGACCGAGCGCGGTCATGAGTATCCGCCGCGCTACAATATCGCGCCGACCCAACCCGTCGCCATCGTCCGCGTCGGCGCCGATCATAAACGCGAACTGGCGCTCGTCCGCTGGGGCTTGATCCCCGGTTGGGTCAAAGACCCGCGCGAGTTTATGACCCTGCTCAACGCACGCGCTGAAACCGTCCTTGAAAAGCCGTCCTTTAAAAGCGCCATGCGCCACCGCCGCTGCATCGTCCCCGCCGATGGTTTTTATGAGTGGACGGGAAAAGCGGGGGCTAAGACGCCCCATCTCATTCGCCCACGTGCCTCCAACGCCCCGATTGGGTTCGCTGGCCTCTGGGAGCATTGGCTCGGCGTCGATGGCTCCGAAATGGAAAGCATGGCCATTTTGACGGTCGCCGCCAATACAACCGTGGCACCCATCCACGACCGAATGCCCGCTATCCTCGACCCATCCCAATACAACGATTGGCTTGACCTCTACGGCGTTAAGGATGCCAAGGCGCACAAACTACTTAAGCCGGCCCCCGATCACCTATTAGAAGTCTTGCAGCTCCGCCCCGAAATCAATAATTCCCGCCTCGAAGGCCCCGAATTACTACGGCCTGCCGACGTCCAAGCCAAAATGGCACGCACCAGCACGCTTCTTTAACCCAAAAGCGATAGGTAAGACATTGAACCAAAACCAGAATGTCGCCACGTTCAAGATGTAGCGGCATTGACCATTTGGAGCGAACATCCCCCTCCGCCGTCTCGTCAGGATCGCTTAGGTCTTGTAGGGTGCCCTGATGGGGTGTCGAGATCGGGTACCCAGAGATATACGTTGCAATGTCAAGAGTTTGCCCCCTTTGGCGTGGTAACACGAGCAGCTTCCATCGCTCTGGTCGGTCGGTGTTACAAGCATTGGCATGCGCCTTGCGAGCGTCGGTTGTAGAATTCGGGGTCCGTCCATGGACCTCAACCTAAAAGTTTAGTCCGCCGAATGGGCGAGGAGAGAAGACATGTCGTACCGTGGTGATGACCTCGATCTGCGCACCCCCCCATCGCGCGGCAGCCGCGAGAGTTATGCGCCCGAGTATGGCACCAATGGTTCGCGCCCGCGCGGTCCTGTGTCGTCAGGCCGTGCAAGTTCAGGCGCAAGCGCCGTCGTCATCGATGACGTGGTCATGACTTGCTGCAATCACGCCTACGACATCGCCCAGGCCCACGGCGCCAACGAAGTGCGCCTCGAACATCTTGTTCACGCCCTTACGCGCGTCGAAGCCGCAGCCGATATCCTCGAAGAACGGGGCATCCGCGAAGCCCATCTCCGCCGCGAAAGCGCAGCCGTCATAGCATCCGAAATTCCAGTCGGTCTCGCTCATAGCCAAAGCGCCCCCCGCGCCTCGTCCGAGTTTGAAGACGTGCTCCGTCGCGCCTCCGACATGGCCGCCAATCAAGGCAACGCTGACGGTGCGTCGGTCCACGATCTGCTCTGGGTCCTGCTCAACTACGACCAAGACATTCCCGCCATCGCGCTTCTCCTCCGCCACGCCGCCGGTTGGCAGTCATGGGATTGGCCTCACCGCCGTGACACGCGCAATGAACCTAGGAGTGAAGTCGTGCGCGAAATCGTCCGCGAAGTCCGCGTTAGCGAACCCCGCCGCGACGATGTGAGACGAGAAGAGCCCCGCCGCGAAACCGTTCGTTACTCCGAGCGTCGTGAAGAACCTCGCCGTCCAGTCAACCGCAAATACGCAACCGAACGCACGTCCGCTCCACCTCCCGTCGTCGAGCGCCCCGCCGTTATCGAACGTATCGTTCAAGCCCCGCGCAACGACGAAGTTCTCGACCGCATCGACGCCCTCGAAGGCACCATGCGTTCATTGATCGATCTCGTCCGCGATCTCCAATCAGATCTGCACGCCAATCGCGGCGGTTCCGTATCGGTCGATGTCGCCCCTGATGCTTTCATCGATCATGTCCGCAATGTCGAGGCAACCTTCGATGATCGCCTCATTGGCCTCGAAAAAGCCGTCGCCAGCATCTCCAGCGATAGCGCCCGCCACTGGAACACCTTCGGCGACCGCATGAAGTCCATCGATAAATTGGCCAATTCCAGTCAGTCCGGCGATCTCGCCGATCTCGTCACTGAACAACTCGTCGCCGTCACCGAGCAGGTCCGCGCCGCCAACCAACGCGTCGCCGAACTCGAAACCAACCTGCAACGTCGAGACTCTGAAGCCTCTCGCGCCTGGACCGGCATCGCCGAACGCCTGCGTGCGCTTGACGAAGGCATCTCGTCGCAGAAACGCGAAGTACAACAGACGCTCCTCTCTGCCGGCCAAACCGGTCAGGCAGTGCAGTCGACCCTGGTCGAACGCTTCACCGGTATGCGCCAGCAACTCGATCAAGGACGCGACGATCTCATCGCCGGTGTTACTCAAATTGTTCAGCCCGTTGCCTTGCGCCAGCAAGAAAGTCATCGCCTCGTGACGACGGTCGCCGAGCGCGTCAGCAGTTTCGAAAATATCGTGCGCGCCCAAACCGAGGCCGTCACTCAAGCCAACGCCGTCCATCAGCGCGACCTCTCCGAAGTGCACGAGGCCTTGCTCAAGCTCGGCGCCAATCAGAAGACGCTGTCGGAGGGTATCGAGCAATGGCGCCTCGATTCAGGCGGTGATCTCGGCATCATCTCCAACCGTCTTGAGTTGCTCGAGAAAGGTTCGGGTCGTCCGATTGAATTGATCGAGCAGATGCAGTCCGACCTCGCCAACGTCACGCAGTTGGCGCTCGCCGACTACGATCAGAACCGCCGTTCCTTCAAAACTTGGTTGTTCGGCACGTCAGACGTTTTTGCCGGCTCCTGGCGCGACGAAACCACCGCCATCCGCAATCGCCTCCGCGAACTCCGCGTCCGCAAAGCCTAAGCACTACTCCAAAATCAAGTCGCCATCCCACACGGCCCGCATAACTCCTGCGGGCCGTTCTGCGTTCAGATTAATGACGCGCTTAAGAACGACTGTCATCCCGTGTGCAGCGCGGCATGCAATGACGCGCTGCTAACACGGGACCTTGTTAGCGGCGGAGGGGATGAGGCGGCCGGTGATAGGTTGTGAGAAGATCCCGCGTCTGCACAGCGGCACCACGCGCCGCAGTGCGCACGGGATGACAATTGTTTTTTTCACTGACATCCCGTGTGCTGCGCAACACAAAGTGGAGAGCTGCTAACACGGGACCTTGTTGGCGGCGGTCAGGATGCAGCAACGCTCACAACGACCCCAACCACTACCCCATCACCCAACCCGAGCCCAAATCATCTGCACCGGCCCCCACAGGCTCCACACCAACGC
>JABFRJ010000465.1 GCA_013141255.1 Hyphomicrobiaceae bacterium | reverse complement strand
GATGGACGCTGCGTATCGTCATGCAGTTGGCGGTGGTCGTGGTGAGAACGGTTACGTTGGGCACCTGCCTTGCCACTGCCCAAGGCAAGCCAGTCTCAATCGTCGACATGCACCAGTACAGATTCCATGACGCGTGTTTCATAGCATCTGTTGCAAGCGCCGTCGAAACAGCCAGTAGAATCGATGTTCGCCTCGCCACCCGCTCGCACTCCCCTGTTGCGACGTGAACCACAATCGTCGTCCTCACAGCGCCCGTCGGTGTTGCGTCGTCTCTCGCTTACCGATCGGCGTTCGCGCTCGAAGCGTGGGCGCTCGGATCGCCGTACCCGCCGCAAGAACCCCAGTTCTTGAGCCTTGAAAGCATGGTAGCGGCCGTCCAGTGTACCTACCTCATCTGTGCCGTTCCGGTCATCGCGACCGCGTCTGCGCTGGCATTACGCATATGGACGCGCGGAGGATTCAGCTACGCTTAAGTGACAATCGTGTCTGCCGCATTCATGGCGATCTATACTGATGACGCTGCGATCGTTTTCCGCCGCGCGCTTGTAAGCGTCGTGGCCGTAGACTGCACGGTCAGCGTCGTCGTCTATGCGGGACGTGTGAGCCTCGTTGTCACGGCCGTGCTCCGCTACTCCGGGCTCGCCAAGCCGGGCTGTAAAGTGACCGCAGCACCGCAATCGACTTAGCATGTCGCGTCCATCAATTTTCCAGACCGCATAGAAAGCCGCAATGGAGATACGAATTGTCCGAACCGTCATTAGTGACCGCACTCCCACCCATGGAACAAGACACGTTTCGCACACTCATGCGCGGCCCGCTCGGCGATGCTTATGCCGAGGCCGTTGCGCGCATCCTCATCAACGGCCTTGAAGATCTGATCGTGCTGCCTTGGCTTAAAACTGAACAGGCAGCGTTCATCGCCGTGATCCACCGTTGGGAGGACCGCCCGGACGAGGTGATGCCACGCGCCTACTAAACTGGGCTCGCGTCAGACGTTGACCCGGAGATTGCCATCCGCGCGAAAAATCATCTGGCCGCTCATTATTCCAAGCCTTGAAGCTTCAGAGGAACCTATGGCCGTCATGCCGAAAGAAGCAAAGCGCCATGAGACGTTGAGGCCGAGACTACTTGCGGACATCAAGGCGATTGCCGATGCGCCGCGCTTCAACGTGCATGGCGAACTACATCTCCAGCATCACGAGGCCTGCGTCTGGGTTCTGCTCGCCAACAAGGGAGACGCGCGTGCGGCCCTTCTCGCCATGCGTCCGACCTTGCAGCGGTATCAGTCGCTTTGGCCCGATGTCAAAGTGACGTTGCCATTCAATGCAATCGAAGGCGACATGCGGATTTACATTGCCCATCTCGAAGGCGAAGAAATTAATGATGCACAGCAGTTGGCGCAGATCGACACGTTCATGCAGTCGGTTCCGTTGTCGCAGCATGTTCGATCGTTTTGGGAAATCGAGTAGCCAACATGTCAGGGCGTGGCCTATGTGTGAGGTCCCGGAGGGATGATCCGAAAGAGCAACGATGGCGAGCGAGCAGTGATGACCGACCGAGAAGCGAAACATAAGCAAGCAATTAAGTTGATGGAGCTTGGCGCCTTCAGCGAGTCAGCGTCGCAATTCTACACTCTCATCGCTGATGCCTCTGACGCGCGTTTTCAGTCGGCCTACGGGATCTTCTTGCAGAAGCTCGGCCGTTGGACCGAGTCGATCCAGCAGTTTGAAGCGGCCCTCGCGCTGAAGCATGCATACTGCGAAGCGGATTGGCGCAATATGCTCGCCCTCTCATACTTGCTCTATGGGCAAGAAGGCCGCGCGATTGCGCAATGGCGTATCGTCGTCGACATGGAGCCCTCTTATCCAAGTCGTGACGTGCCGATTGATGAATCGAAGTGAATGCTTTGGAAGTACGCGCCATGAACACGACGCTGAACATACCAATCAACCGTCGGCGGATATTGAAAGCGTTCCCAGCACTAGCAGCGATTCTCGCAATGCCAGCTCGCGCATGGGCACAAGGGAAAGGCAATGGCCCCATGAACAGTAAACAGCGCAGTGACCGCCGCGAGCCCTTGTTCCATTGTGAAGCCGACGCGCGCGAGGTCATGCGCTAACACTGCATGCATGGCGTTGATGTGCCGATGACAGCGAAGCAAGTTGATTTAGTGGTTTCGCGTCTGCGACCACAATTCTGGCTCTCGCAGAACAAGGACGCAGGCAATGGCGGACCAGGCGCAACCCGTTTCGGTGGCGCGCCGGATCTGCCGAAAGGCATAGCGTGGCCCATCCGGCCTGCTTCCACAAACATTGAAAAGATCACACAGCAATGGAAGGATAGTCACGGCTGGATTATCCAGCAATTGCAGCACGCGCTGCCTTTCGAATTCTTCGGGCAAATTGATCTCGCCGAGGCAGCACGCAGTTGGACACATGTCGCGGGCCTGCCGACATCAGGGCGTCTCCTGTTCTTCTGGGATGGCGCGTTGGGCTATCTCGAAAAGGGAACGCACACCTGTCATGTCATCTTTGACGAGACTCCGGTTGCTGAACTCGCCCGCATGGACCTGCCAGCGCAGTTCGCAGAAATGGAAGCGTGGTGGCGCGAACCTGATCCCAAGCAGATCGAACACTTCAAGACGATGGCCCGCACACTCGATGCGGCAGGTCAGACGGAGGCCGCCAATGCCATGCGTGAAGCGGCGCGCAAAAGCGAAATGCCTGACCCGAAATCGATCAAGCCCTTCGTCTACCCCGCACGTGCCATGCGGCTCGTCCCGCTGTGGGTCCTGCCGAAACAAAATGCAGTTGAATTGACGCTGGACAAGGAACTCACCGCCTTTGCCGATGGCGACGACACGCGCGAGCACTATTCACTGCTGACGTCTAACGACATCGGGCCGTTCACTTCCGACCGATCCAACATGCGCCGATCGCAGGACTGGCTGACGCTGCAGTCACGCGAATCTCGCTTCATGGGACCGCCGGGACCTGAGCAAGATGATCCGCGGTTTGATGCCCTTGATCAGTCCCAACTGCCGCCCTTTCCCTTGAATAGCGCACAGATTGCCGAGAGCGCCCGCAAAGCAACTGAATGGCAACTTTTGCCGCAGGTATCGATCGCCGACTTGTCGCTATTGCAAACGGAAGGCACGGTCTACTTCATGATCCGCAAGGACGACCTTGCAAAGCGCGATTTCTCGCGCGTGTTTGCGTCCTATCAGCAGACGTGAACCGACCTCATGTCACTCCTGAAGAGAATGATCCTGCATAACGGCAGCGCTCTCTCGCCCGAGTTGCGCACGCTGATCGAGGAATCCTATGTCGTATTCGCCGGTCACGCGGTCGGCATTCCGCTGGGTGTATGCAAGTGCAATGTCTGCTGTAGTGACGAGTATGAACGGCTCCTGGTCAAAACGCCCTTGCGTCAGATGTCTTCAGCCATCCTGTCCGAGTACACCAATTCAGCGCACAGCTATGAAGAGCGGACTGACGGGCATGCGCTGCGATACTTCCTGCCGCGATACTTCGAACTGATCGCGTTGAACGATCCACCCCATTATGGCGATCTCTCGCATTGCCTAACACGCCTCGGCAACGCTGATTATCGCCAGCATTGGTCAGCACATGAAAGCGATCTCATCGATCGCCTATTCGACGCACTGTTGTGCGACAAACTCAACGATATACGCGTCATTCCTTGGCCGGTTGGCTACCGGTTGGCCTATCCGATCGCAGAATTGATCGAGATGTTGGTCCTCGGCGGCGGCGATGTCGATCGGCTGCTGAACACCTGGCAACATGCGCCGGGGCGAGGTGCGTCCGTGCATACCGCAGCTATGGCAAGCGAGCTTGAATCGAGCGATGGCCAGATGACGTTTCACAGCTCTGTACTGGGTGAGCATGCGGAGGCGTGCTTGGCGGTTGGCCGTTTTATCTGCCGCCGCGCCCAAGTCGACCGGCTTGAGCAGGCATTCTTTTTATTCGATGATCGGCCCGAGTTTCAGTCAATTATTTCGGATGGGCAAGCGCTTCTGGAAAGCATGTCATCCGGTCACGTTTGATGTGTACGGAATTATCCGTTACGGTTCACTTGAGAGCCTTCGGGAGAAGCGCATGAGTTGGTGGAAGCGACTGTTGGGTGGGCCCGAAAAATCCGCTGACAACGATGCATCAAATGGCCAAGCTGGCGAACAAATCTACATCGCGCCACGCAGCGAGATCGAGGCTCGCGCTGAGGATTGGCTGCCAGGAACGGCAGACCTCCCCACAATTCTCGACCTTGCTCCCCCATCGGTCGATCCAGCTCTTGCGCCCGATCTGCGGCCAGATCGAGACTACGCGCCAGACCCCATTGCGACCCACAGCATCGAATGGCCAGCAGCAAAGCCATTCGGACGACGTGTCTTTAGGGCCGCGCTTTCGTCAGAAGAGTTAACGCAGTTTGGCCAGCCAACATTATACGCCCGCTTGCCGAATGGCCGGATAACGTTTCTGACATGCGGTGACGACGACGAGTTTGATGCAAACGCGACAGCGATCATCGCCGCTTGGGATCTCTCGGGAGAGGTGACCACTGTTAGGACACCTGCAACCGGTATTGCCGCGATGTCGGCTTGGCTGGCGACCCGCTCTGAAGGATTCGCAGTTGTCCACCCGGACGAAAGTAAACTTCGCCAGCAGTGGGATCATGCGCAAGCGATCATCGCTGTTCTGCCCCAGAAGGTCGAAATCCTCGCTCAGCCGCGCCATGGCTCACTCGACGGCCGCACGGTTTGGCGGACGCTTCATGCGATGGGCATTACCTGGGGCGACATGGATCAGTTCCAGTGGGCTGACCCGACACAACAGGCGGACTACTTATTCTGGGCGGCAGTTGACGACGGCGATATTGGGTACGCCGACCCTGGAAAAATCGCCGCTGGAACGCAACACTTCCATGGCGTCCACTTCTTTTTTGATGTGGCGCGGAGCCCGGCACCCCAGCATGTTCTCGGCGAAATGCAGCGCGCGGCCGCAATGTTTGCGACAACGATGAACTGCGATCTGATCTACTTAGTCGACCAAGTCGAAGTAGCCGGCCTGACCGACCTTGAAGTCGCAGTTGCGGGTTGCATCCGCGAATTGCAGGAACTCGGCGTGAAGCATGGTTCATCCTCGGTCTGCCAACTGCGTTGAAGCGTCATGATTAATAGCATCCAACGCCGCAACCAACCAAACCGCCGCGTGGTGCTGCGCCGTGCCGGGGGC
>JABFRJ010000497.1 GCA_013141255.1 Hyphomicrobiaceae bacterium | reverse complement strand
GCCAACGACCGCGCGCAATTTGCGGAACTCGAAACGCTTGGCGAACTCACGCAGATTGCGTGGAAAAAGGGTTGCCAGGTGATGATCGAGGGCCCCGGCCACGTGCCGATGCACAAGATCAAAATCAACATGGAGAAGCAACTCAAGGAGTGCGGCGAAGCACCGTTCTACACGCTTGGGCCGCTCACGACCGACATCGCGCCGGGTTACGACCACATCACGTCGGGCATCGGCGCGGCCATGATCGGCTGGTTCGGCTGCGCCATGCTCTGCTATGTGACGCCGAAGGAGCATTTGGGTTTGCCCAACCGCGACGACGTCAAAGTCGGCGTCATCACCTACAAGATCGCAGCGCATGCCGCCGATCTTGCGAAAGGTCATCCCGCCGCGCAATTGCGCGATGATGCGCTCTCTCGCGCGCGCTTTGATTTCCGTTGGGAAGATCAGTTTAACTTAGGTCTCGACCCCGACACCGCGCGCGCCTACCACGACGAAACGCTGCCGAAGGACGCGCACAAGGTCGCGCACTTCTGTTCGATGTGTGGACCCAAATTTTGCTCGATGAAGATCACGCAGGACGTGCGCGACTACGCCAAAACCTTAAATGACAAGGAGCAAGGCATGGCCGAGAAGTCGGCGGAGTTCCTGAAGACCGGCGCTCAGATTTATGTGGAGCAGAAGGGGTGAGGTGGGTCACTGTTCTTTGTGAGGCAGTGCCATGCCGACGCTAATTATTGTTGCAGGGCCGAATGGTGCGGGAAAAACCAGCTTTGCCAACCAGTACTTGCCTAGTCTGAAGCAACATTTTGTTTACTTGAATGCCGATGAGATTGGGCGTGGTCTTCGTGCGATGCCCGATGTTGTCGGTTCAGTTGATGTGCGAGCCGCGCGTCGGATGCTTATCGAAATTGAACAAGCGATTTCTGACGGCGATAACGTCATGATCGAGACTACATTGGCAAACAGGACATATGCTGCGCGGATCGTGGACTGGCGTCGACTTGGCTATGGTGTGGCGCTGGTCTACCTTCGGTTGCCAACGGCGGAGAAAGCGATTGAAAGGGTTCGTCGCCGTGTTGCTGCTGGTGGTCATCACATACCTGATGATGTTGTTCGGCGGCGGTTTAGCAAGAGTTTGGACTATCTTGAAAACCTCTATAAGCCGCTCGTTGATGAGTGGTATGTTTGGGCGAGTGAAGAAGGTAGGTTCACACCTTTGGCAGCTTGGGACGACAAATGAATTATATTATTGATCGCGAAAAGCTGAGAGAAGCTCTCGAGTTGACAGCACTCGCCAGTCGAAATCCAACCAATCAAAGTGGTGAGTTTGGCAACAGGGATGAGTTGCTTGAAGTTGTGCTGCGCATTCGGAGTGAAATTTCGGTAGCCATGCTGAACTGGGCCACCGTGGAGGCTTTTAATAACAATGCAGATGCGTTGTTTGACGGATTGTCTCGTCGCATTGCCGGGGAGACCGCTCGATTTGCAATCAAAGCATTGGTGCGGGACGTCATTGCGTGTTTGATGCGTATTTCTGATGCGCCTGGCACGGATAGGCAATCGCTTTGCCGCCTTGCCAAAGAGTTTTCTGCACTCTCGCTTGATGCGCTCGTGGTTCGTTTCGGTGGATTGGCCGACGACCTGAATGCGGCCCGGAGCCTGTTTCTAGCGAGCGTACCTGTCGACTGGACAACGCAACCGGAACCGGTTGATGGCAGATTGCGTGAATTGCGGACGACATTTAGGCCGATCCGCGATGTATTGATCGCTCATGCCCTTGACTACAGCAATTTGGAGCTAAAGCGAGACATTCCGAAAGTGCGCGAATTTTTGAAGTTAAGTTCTTCGCTGACGGACGCGGCTTGCATTGTTTGCAATGTCTCGCGGCTCAACTTGCAGGAACATTGGGATGGCGCAATCGCCCAAGGAACTGCATTCTGGGATGTCTTTTTGGCTGTTGACCGCAAATCGAAGATTGACTGACCAAATGCCAGTCCGTGAAAAAATTACTGCTTCAACTATTGCTCTTGCCCGTCTCCGTGCACGCGCGCCGCGTGTGCAGTGCCTGACCAACACCGTCGCGCAACAGATTACTGCCAACACGTTGCTTGCGCTTGGATGCCGCGTGTCGATGGCGACGCACATTGAAGAAGTTTTGGCTATGACAGAGAGCGCCGACGCGCTGTTGGTCAATCTCGGCACGCTCGATGCTGGTCGCGTTGAAGCCATTGCATCGCTTTCAAAGTCGGCGCGTGTACGCGCCATGCCGGTGGTGCTTGATCCGGTGTTTGTTGAGCATTCGCCTTTACGTATGAAGCTTGCGCGTGAGGTGCTGACCTGGGATCGAGTCATCGTCAAGGGTAATGCCACTGAGATGGCGGCGTTCGGCGATGCTTCGGCGCGCGCCTGTGCGCGGATCACCACGGGCGCCGTCGATCAAATTTCGACAGCATCGGATACAGTATCAGTCGCTAACGGTGTGCCCGTCATGGCTCAAGTCACGGGCCTTGGCTGTGCGCTCGGCGCTGTTGTCGCTGCCATGTCCGCCGTCGAGCCGGATGCTCTGATCGCCAGCATTGCCGCACTCCTCACCGTCGAAATTGCTGCCGAACATGCCATGCATCGCTCGACCGGTCCTGGTACGTTCGCCAGCTATCTGCTCGACGCGCTTGCAAATTTTGATCCACGCGATTTGGCATCCGACGCGAAATTGGAAAGTCACGGAACATAATGACCACGCCGAACCGTCGCTCGTTTTTCGCCGCTGGTGCCAGTGCCGCAACTGTTACTCTCGCCGCGCCGCAAATCGCGCGAGCTCAAATTACCCGCAAGTGGCGTTGCGTCACTTCGTGGAACAAAAACCTTCCTGGTCCCGGCGTCAGCGCGGAACGTCTTGCGCGTCGCATCACAGAGATGAGTCAGGGGGAAATTACAGTTGAGGTTTTTCCCGCCGGTGCCATCGTGCCCGCCTTCGGCGTGCTTGATGCGGTGGCGTCGGGTGCGGTTGAAATGGGGCACACGGCGGCGGTGTTCTGGGCCGGTAAAATGCCTGTTGCACCTCTGTTCTCCGCCGTGCCCTTTGGCATGACGCCGGTGCAGCATGTTGCGTGGCTGCAGTCTGGCGGGCACGCGCTTTGGGACGAGCTCTATGCGTCTCGGAATGTCAAACCGCTGCTTGGCGGCAATACAGGCCCCTCGGCCAGCGGGTGGTTCAAGAAGGCGGTCAACAGTCTCGCTGACATCAAAGGTTTGCGTATTCGGGCAACAGGGCTCAGCGGTGAAGTGTATGCGGCACTCGGTGCCACAGCGGTCGCTATTCCGCCGGGCGATACCTACGCGGCACTTGAACGCGGTGTGATTGATGCTGTCGAGTTTCTCGCGCCCATGAACGATCTACCGTTGGGCCTGCACAAAGTCGCGGAACATATGCTGGTCCCTGGTTTCAACAAGCCCAATGGCGCGAGTGAACTTCTTATCCGTCTGGACCTTTGGCGGGCGCTGCCGCTACATCTGAGAGCCATTGTCGAAACTGCGTCGCAGGCCGAGCATGATGCGGGGCTCGCTGATGCCGAATTGCAAAATGGCAAAGCATTGCGCGAACTGGTGGTGCTGGGGGCCAAGCTCGGCACGGTTCCGTCTGATGTACTCGTCGCCGCCCGCGTCGCCGCCAATGCAACTATGACCCGCATTGGCTCAACCGATGCCCTGGCGGGCCGCATTGTAGCATCTTATCGCGAGACCCAAGTCGGGCTCTCGGGCTGGACCGGTATTGCTGACGTTGGGCGCTATATAAAAGGTTGAGGAGTGCGTTCCGCGGCCCGCGCTCCTCGGTTTACGTGTCTCTGGTCTTAGAACTGATATGCGATGCCGGCGCGATAGAGTGTGACAGGTATACGGACGCGCTCGACGGCGTCATCAAATTTGACGCTGTTGTTGAAGCGAAGGACCTCGCCGCGCAGACTGACGTTGTTGGTCATTTTGTATTCAATGCCGCCGCCATAGACCAGTCCTGACGTCGATTTTGACTCAGACAACGTGTTAATGCCGTCGAAGAAGGTCACCCTTGCCGTGCCGCGACCCCAGCCGAGTGTGCCGTAGGCTAGCAATCTTGGATCAAGCAAGAAACCGGCGCGAGCACGAATGCTGGTTAAACCGCCATTGCTCAAAGTTATCGTGTCGACGCCATCGGTCCACGACTTCTTCATATTGACAAACGTGTGATCGAGTTCAGCGCCAAATACCGCGCTGCCAACTTGATAATTACCGCCGCCGAATACGCCGCCGGCAATGGCTGAGGCGTTGGTATTGATGTCGATATCTGGGGCTTTCCAGCTTGATGATGCGCCGCCGATGTGGGCACCGAGATAGAGGCCAGTCCAAATCGGCGCTCGATCCTGCGCCGCTGTTGCCGTGGCCGTTGCCAAAGTCGCGATAGTGGCGGCGGCTAATGTAATCTTACGCATGCAATGTACCCCGCATTGTCAAATGTTGTCGTAAGTTGTTGTAACGAAAGCAGTGTTGTCTAAGTTGGGAGCCGCGACATAAAACGCCTGTACACAGCAAACCACGTGTTGATGGGAAACACGTCGTTAACTCGTATTATGGGCGGTCCGAATCAGTTGGCAAGAGTGTTTAGTAGCGTTGCTGGGGATGGCTTGGTTTTTCGAACAAATCCAAGTATTTCGTCGGCCTGTTACCTACGGTACTTGCAATTCCGTTGGCGGCGAGTAATTTGCCCTCATCAAGCGGGTGTAGCTCAATGGTAGAGCAGCAGCCTTCCAAGCTGAATACGAGGGTTCGATTCCCTTCACCCGCTCCAATAATTTCAATGGCTTGCGACAATGCTTCTATCGTTTGTCTCTCCCAGCCACACACCAGCCACACAAAATTTAGGCTCTATGACGGTTGGCTATGTTCATCTAGGTGCGGATCCTTGGCGCGTAAAAATGCGCGCGCTTTACGCGACCGTGCTGCATCACTCAGGTCGTTAGTAAAAACTCAGGTTCGATAATTTCTCGGGCGAGACCGAGTGGACTATCCACGATTTGCGGCGCACCGTTGCGGCAGGCGTCGCCATGCTCGGCGTCGCACCTCACGGCATCGAGCGCGTGCTCAATCACGTGTCCGGAACATTCGCTGGTGTGGCAGGTGTCTACAATCGCTTCCAGTACCAAGATGAGATGCGCGCGGCGCTCACGCTTTGGACTGATCATGTGTCGAATTCTATTCGCCAAACGGCCCCGTAGTCAGAAACCTAAACAGGTTAAGGTCTCGGCTATACTCATTCT
>JABFRJ010000459.1 GCA_013141255.1 Hyphomicrobiaceae bacterium | reverse complement strand
CCCGTCCTCAGGCCCACTTGGCAAATTACGCGTCATGAGAACGCCTCCAGCCGACCGACCAATCGCCAGATCATCATCGCACCACAACGAAGGCCTGACGACGTCAAAATACTGCGACCAGACCGCGCAACACGTAGCGCCCGCTCACTACGTAACAGCCACCACATCTCTCAATTCGGCTTCAGCGCCAATTGTTTCGCAATCACCTTGTTAATCGCAATCTCTTGCACAATCTGTTGATTGAACGCGGCAATACTTCCTGACAATGGCTCCACGCCATTCGGCGTCAATTTTGATCTCACATTGTCAACTTTGAGCGCTTTTGCGATCTCAGCGTGCATCCGTTCAACGATCTCTTTCGGAGTACCGGCGGGTGCTAACATACCAACCCAGGCCGATGTATCGGAGTCTTTGAAGCCCGCCTCCAACGTCGTAGGTACGTCAGGCAGAGCAGAAACGCGTGTTTGAGGCGTCACAGCGAGCGCTTTGACCTTTCCCTCCTTGATGAACGACATCGCCGTCCCCACAGGGCACATATAGTATTGAATACGCCCCGCAACGATCTCCGTCAGCGCTTCTGCCCCACTCTTAAAGGCGACATGTGCCGCGTCAAACCCAGCGCTGAGCCGAAACCGCTCCGCCGCTAAATGCGTACCCGACCCAGCGCCCAGAGACGCAAAATTAAACGTCCCCGGCTTGGCCTTGGCAGCGGACACAAACTCTTGCACGGTTGAATACGGCAGCGACGCAGGTACAATCATCACGCTCGGCAACGCCGCGATGAGTGTAACACCTGTCAAATCTTTTTCAGGATCGTAACCGAGCTTATCAAACATCGCCGGCACGATAGTGTACGCCGACGACGTCACCAGGAATGTGTAACCATCAGGATCAGCTTTCGCGACTTGGGCTGTTCCCGTCGTTGACCCTGCCCCCGCTCGATTCTCGACAACAATGGTCTGTCCTAGCGCCTGCGATACCGGCTCGAACACAATGCGCGGTACAATGTCAGTAGCACTACCCGCGCCAAACGGAATGATCACTTTGATCGGCTTCGTCGGCCACGTCTGTGCAGACGCAGCCCCCACCGATACCAGTGTGATCATTGCACTCAAAACCATTTGCTTCAGCTGCATCATCGCTTTTCCTTTACGGTTCGCGCGGAGCCTATCACGTGATCGCGCCACGCGAACTCCACAAAGGCTGCTCAATCTACGATCAGTTGATCAGGAACACGGCGGCAATTCCACCTCCAACTGCTTCGCGTCAAGTTCACGCCGCAGATCAACTGCCGCAAGTACCGGCACAAAGCCTGCCTCCACATCGAGCTTGAGATACGTCGTCGTCAGAAGTGGTCCCGCTGGCAATGGACCACGGCGACAAGCCTCCAATTTAACGCCGATGGAGCCCGTTGCCTTTGCCCCCGTGGCACTCCGCGTTTGCGCCTGAAGCGAACGCAAAACCGGGACGTCCGACGTCGAAATCCGGAACATCGTCAGTGCCTCACCCGTTGACCGTTCGCGCAACAGCACTGGCTCAACTGCAGTCTCATCCTGCTCCAGCACAAATTCGCGCTCAAAGTCCTGCGCGCTCTGCGTGGCTCGCCCCTTCACAATAAGCTTCGCTCCGCGTGGCCGCGCGACAAGCATAGCAGGAGCCCGCACTGCCACACGGATGATTGCCGGATCAACCGTCATCGCATCAGCATTCCTAAGCTTCCACATTGACGCCACAGGCACATGCCCGCACCCCATCACAAACACAGGCACAAATGCCAAAGTAGCCAAAACCAACAGCGCATGTCGTTGCATCAAAAACCTCATTGACGAGCATTAATTATTGTTTTACGATAATTTATAACTGTAAAAATGTAAACCCGTCGCGCGATTCTCATGCATAAGGTAAGTACATGCGCCACCTAGCCCTGCCCTCTACTCTGAACGACACCGCCTCCATTGACGCTACTACCCGTTTACAACGCATTGGCACGGCGATGTGTTGCGCCGTAGCGCTTGGCGGCGCAGTAATCGAACTCATTGCAGCCTGGATTTGGCTCGTACCCGACTATGTCGAGACCCTCATTGTCCCGCGCGTCGGACTTGCCAAATCCCACGTCACACTCGACGGTCAAGCCCGCCTTTTCGGCTTCCTGATCACAAGTATCCCACTCGCGGTCTTGTTCTATTTACTCGACCGCGCCTATCGCATTTTTGATAGCTTCCGCTTAGGCGATATCTTCACCGCCACGACACCCCGATACCTGCGCCAAATTGGCCTCGCCGCCTTGCTACTCGCGCTGCTAAACCCAATCGCCAGCGCTGCCATCTCGATGGTGCTGACTATCGGCAACCCACCCGGTGCACGGATGCTCGCCATCACGCTCAGTTCCAACGAGTTGATCCTTGCCGGATTCGGCGCATTGATCCTCGCCATTGGCCACGTCCAAACCATCGCCAACTCCATCGCCGCCGACAACCGCAGCATCATCTAAGCGCAACACTTCAGTACTACCGCCTCCCACAATGGATTGCCCATGACCGAAACCAAACTTCCTCAAAATCTCACAATCGTTTGTCACACTATTCGATGGGCCGCTGTCGCTTGGCTCATTTGGGCGCTCTATCGCACAACCATGTATTGGGCCGATAGCAGCGCCATCCTGCGCAGTTATAGCCGTCTCGCCAGCCGCGAACTCACCTCCATGAGCACAGCCCAACACGCTACAAGTTACCTCGTCATCCTTATCGATTGGGCATTTGCCGCACTCATCGTCGCAGCTCTCTGGCGTTTACTCGCTTACTATTTGCGTGGCGAAATCTTCACCAACAGCGCCGTGGGCGCCATGCACACCCTCGGCCTCGCCGCCCTCGCCGCCACTGCCGTAGATCTACTGGCCCGCCCTCTCCTACTCACGATCGTCAGCTCCGGCACCACAACGCGCATGTGGTTTGAGCCCAACGACATCCTCCACGCGGTCATGTCATTACTAATTTTGCTATTCGCCCACATCCACAAAGCCGGCCTGGCGATGGCCGATGACATCAGACAGATCGTTTGAGGTCCACAATGCCAATCATCATCAATCTCGATGTGATGCTCGCAAAACGAAAAATGCGCTCGAAGGAACTCTCCGAGCGCATAGGCATCACCGAGCAGAATGTATCACTGCTCAAGTCGGGTAAGGTCAAAGGTATCCGCTTCGATACCCTGGACAAAATTTGCGAGGTCTTGAACTGCCAACCCGGGGATATTCTCGAATATCGCCCTGGCGCAGATGCACCAAACTCTGATGCACCAAACGACAGCGAAGCAAGCTATGAGCCACGCATCCGCGCCGTCGGTTCGTAGCATCGAACATCAAGCATTGCCGCGATCCTCGCGCCAAATACCAAGCTTCTGTTGAACCGGTTGATCCGAGTAGCTGAAAATGACCGCATCCTCAGTCGTTACATGCACGATGGGTTTCCAACTCGGAGCTACAAAAATATCTTTTGGCCCCCATTCCACCGAAACATCGCCAATCCGAGACCGACCACGTCCCTCGACCACGGAGAACACTGTTGCATCCGTTGATCGGTACCGCGCCGACGTAAATCCCTTCGGCAGCAATTGCAAGAAGGTGCCCATCGTCGGCATCGCATGGTCACCCGTCTCCGGATTGATATAGCGCATCTTCAAGCCATGGCACGGGTCCCATTCGCCCGATAAGCGCATCCGCTCTAACGCCTCGCGCGACCGCGAATATGGATAATTGAAGATCGGCGAAGTCGCGCCGCCCCGCGCACGCCCGACCGGCATCATGTTCGCGCCATAGCGCGCCAGCGCATCGCCCTCAGGCCGCGCAATCGGTTGCTCGTCTTGTCCCAAATGCTCAACAAACGACGCATCCAAGAACTGCACCAACGGAATGTCGAGCCCATCGAGCCAGAACATCGGCTTATCCGACATGTTCCCGTGATCGTGCCACGCCTGCGATGGCGTGATGACAAAATCACCAACCTCCATACGCGTCTTCTCACCATTGACGGCCGTATAGGCACCCGATCCCTCCATCACAAAGCGCAACGCCGATTGCGAATGCCGATGTGCGGGTGCCACTTCGCCAGGGATCACAAGTTGTACCCCCGCATAAAGCGATGTCGTCACCCTGGATTGACCGCGCAGCCCCGGATTTTCCAGAATCAAAACCCGCCGCTCCGCTTCCTTTGCGGTAATAAGCTTCCCCGCCTCAAGCATCGCCTCGCGGATCTCGCTAAACTTCCACAAAAACGGCACGCAACCGCTCTTTGGCTCCGGCGTGATCAGCGCACTCATCACGGTCCACAACGCCGTCATGTTGCACTTGTCGATCTTCTCGTAAAACGCGCGACGCTCCGGCGTATCTTGAACTTGAGACTGCATCAAAAATCTCCTAAGCGGCGTGACGAACTTTGGAGGTGTCACCACACCAATTCTAGCAACCCACCTGCATCAATCATAGCTGCTCAAATAGACTTGGACCGTCAAACCAGCAACACCGGCGCAAACCCGCCACCGGACGTCCGCATATTTGTCGTCTGCCCATCGTAAAGCCGCGCAACCGCCAGCAATGAAGCGCCGTCGTAAGTATATATTCGAATATCAGACTTGAGCCCCACCTGGTCGTCACCAACTTTCACCTGTCGCCGACCCAGCGCAACCATTACCTGCGCCACATACCCCCCAGCAACAATACTCTCCCAAACTTTCCGCGTGACTTTATCCCCCCGATAAACTGCCTTTGACCCATGCCCACCAAAGGGTTTGAAGAAATACCCCTTCCGCGTGTCCCACAATCGAGCGGCATTCAGCGCATTCACGACCTCGGTTTGCGGCACCCGTTCCAAGGCCACGCGATCCTCAGCCGACAACAGCGCTTGCATGGGATGCTGTCGGTCAGACAACACAACGAGATTTCGCTTATCAGCCAACAACGCATGGTGTCGTGGCCCTGGTGTCAGAGCTACAGCGTGATCCAAATACGCCGCCCGCAACGCGCCATATTCAGTACGCTCAAGCGCAAAATCAACAAGCCGGTTGTAGACCATATCAATCGCAAAACCATCAGCCCACAATCGACCATCACTGAACGTCAACCCATCGCTCGCCACCACGCGCGCAACGATGCCATGTCGTTCCAATATAGCGCGCACCAAAACAAACTCCGGATAGAGAAATTGTCCTTCCGGATCTTCATCGACTATAGCAACTGTCGTAAGCGCTCGCTCGGCACCAAACCGGCGCCACTCCTCGCGAAACATCGCCATCATGCTTTGCTCAAAG
>JABFRJ010000245.1 GCA_013141255.1 Hyphomicrobiaceae bacterium | reverse complement strand
TCATACCCCAGAACAAATCTGGCTGTTTGGAAATAATCTGCGGACCCGGCACGATGCCGTGGATCTGCATCGCACCCACCATCAGCGCCATCACAGCGTTGGGCGGAATGCCAAGCGTCAGCAATGGAATAAAGGCAGTCTGCGCACCCGCGTTATTGGCCGACTCCGGCCCCGCCACACCCTCAATCATGCCCGTGCCGAACTTCTCCGGCGTCTTCGATAATTTCTTTTCAACGGTATAGGCAGCGAATGGGCCAAGCACGGCGCCGTTGCCCGGCAACAGCCCAAGAATTGATCCCAGGAAAGTGCCCCGCATGATCGGCGGAAACGATTGCTTAAACTCTGACCAGTCTGGCAGCAATCGTCCAACCTTCATGCGCACAACATCACGCGCTTCCGGGCTTTCCAGGTTTTTGACAATTTCAGCAAACCCGAAGATGCCCATGGCGATGGCAGCGAATTCCAGACCATCCGAAATCTCGGTCCACCCGAAGGTCAACCGTTCTTCGCCCGTTTCCAAATCGGTGCCCACCGTTGACAGCAGCACGCCGACCAAAATCATGGCGATGGCCTTGGGGACCGACCCACGCGCCAAGATAACGGCGAACATCAAGCCCAACAGCATCAACGAGAAATAGTCCGCGGGGCCGAACAAAAGTGCCATCGCAGTCAATGGCTTACCTAAAGCAGCAATCACGATCGTCGCGATGCAACCGGCAATAAACGAACCAATTGCCGCAATCCCAAGCGCTACGCCGGCACGACCATTCCGCGCCATCATATGACCATCGAGCGCCGTCACAACCGACGTCGCTTCACCTGGAATGTTGACCAGAATAGCCGTCGTCGACCCGCCGTATTGCGCGCCGTAATAAATACCCGCGAGCATGATCAACGCGCCCACCGGATCGAGCCCGAAGGTAATCGGCAGCAACATCGCGATCGTTGCAATCGGACCAACACCCGGCAATACGCCGATCAGCGTCCCAACAAGGCAGCCCGTAAAGCAAAGCAAGATGTTGACTGGAATAGGCCACGTGAAGCCGATATATGGATCAGTCATCCACACGGTCTTCCAGACCACGCCCATACCGAGTGCTAAATTTTGATAGAGTTCAAACATAGAGCTGTTCCTGTTTGATCATTTAATAGCCAAGAACTGGCGGCAAAACAGGAATCGGCAATCGCAGCATCAACTTGAACAAGCCATAGCAAATCGATGTTAGAACAGCTGCGTAAATAATAATCTCTTTCCATCGCGTATCGTTGTCGGCCAGCGATGAGATGATAATCGCAAGTGGCCCTGCGACCAGCATACCCAGCGGGCGGATCGTCAGCGCAAACACAACAATAGATCCAAGAATGCAAAGCGGCCCGCGGATCGGCCAGCTATCAAGCCTCGGCCCTTTCCAGATCATGGAATTCACAACCAGGAGCACGCCAAAAACCGCAACCAGGATCGAGACGACACGCGGCATCAATCCCGGACCGATACCGGACAGCGTGCCAAACTTAAGGGCCAAGGAGCCGAAAAACCCAATGGCGGCAATCGCTATCAGGAACAGGCCAGCTGCAAATTCTGTAGGCGCCTTAATGAGCCCGCGACGGCTATCATCTCCACGCACCGCTTTTTCAGCAGTTGTCATGCAGTCCTCCCCAACTTCGTCCAACCCAATTTCTTGAACTGCCCAGTATTTTTTCCAGGCTTGTCATGTTCCGAGGCACATTCCAACCACAGCAACCCGTCGTTCTCTGAACGCCCGTCTCCTTGTCCTATCCTAAAGTCGAAGTCAGTGTCCAGCGCCATCACGCGCGATTGTGATACCTGGCGAGCAACACCATCAGAAGGTTAAGACTAGGCGTTGTCCGAGCAGCGGCCTACTCTAAAATCCCAAACGACGACCACTCCACTTCGTCCAACACATCAGCAAGGCCCCCATCGTGTCGACCAACGAAAGCCTCTACACACTCGAAAATGGCATTGGCAATGTCATTTTCAATCGTCCCCAAAGCCGCAACGCTTTGACCTTTGAAATGTACGCCCACCTCGCCGACATCTGCGCCCACATCCCCAACGACAATTCACTCCGTGCCATTGTCGTCTCAGGCGCCGGTGGCAAAGCCTTCGCCGCTGGAACCGACATCTCACTCTTCCGCGACTTCAAAGGTGCCGAAAGCGGCATCGATTACGAGACCCGCATGGCAGCGCACTTCGAACATATCGAGCGCTGCCCAATCCCGATGATCGCAGCTATCTCCGGCGCTTGCACTGGCGGCGGTGCAGCGATTGCAGCCTTCTGCGACATCCGCCTCGCCAGCGCCGATATGAAATTTGGTTTCCCCATCGCCCGCACTCTCGGCAATTGTCTTTCCGCCGCAAACCTCGCAAAACTCGCGTCACTCGTCGGCCCTTCGCGCGTCACCGAAATGATCTTCACCTCACGTCTGCTCGGCGCCGAAGAAGCACTTTCCATAGGGCTCGTCAGCGAAGTCCTTCCCAGCCATGACGCCGTCATTGCACGCGCAAATGAGTTGGCTCGCGACATCGCAGGCATGGCACCGCTAACATTGCGCGTCACCAAAGAACTCCTACGCCGCGTTCGCACCGACGGCCCCAATGCCAAAGATGAAGACATGGTCTCTCTCGCATACGGCAGCGCCGACTTCCGCGAAGGTCTCGAAAGTTTTCTCGCCAAGCGCCCACCCCAATGGAAGGGCCGCTAAGCCATCCCAAAAACGTCAATGCACAAATCCGGAGCATCACATGGCAAATATCGCATTCATTGGCTTAGGCAACATGGGCACACCGATGGCCGCCAATCTTGTCAAAAAAGGCCACACTGTTGCAGGTTTTGACCTGACACCAGCCAACCTTGAATTCGCCGTCAAACGTGGTGTCAAAGCCGCAAAATCTGCCGCCGACGCTGCCAAAACAGCCGACGTCATCATCACCATGTTGCCATCAGGCAAAGACACCATCGCCGTCTACACCAAAGCTGGCGTGCTCGATGCAGCACCAAAGGGTGCAATCTTCATCGACTGCTCAACAATTGACGTAACATCCGCCCGCCAAGCCCACGAGCTTGCAAGCAATGCTGGAATGTTGGCAATCGACAGCCCCGTTTCTGGTGGCATCGGCGGCGCCGAAGCCGCAACGCTGACGATGATGGCCGGTGGCAGCAAAGATGCGTTTGCCAAAGCCAAACCTTTCCTCGAAGCCGTCGGCAAGAAAGTCGTCCATTGCGGCGACGCAGGTGCAGGCCAGGCCGCCAAAATCTGCAACAACATGATCCTCGGCATCTCGATGATCGCGGTCTCAGAAGCCTTTACGCTCGCCGAAAAACTCGGACTCTCCCATCAAGCCCTCTACGACGTAGCGTCAACCTCGTCTGGCCAGTGCTGGGCCTTAACCAGCTACTGCCCGGTCCCCGGCCCCGTACCTACATCCCCGGCCAACAACAACTACAAGCCCGGTTTCGCGTCTGCCCTCATGCTCAAAGATATGAAACTTTCGCAAGAAGCCGCTGCCCAGAGCGGGGCCACCACACCCATGGGCGCAGCCGCAACACAACTATATGCATTGCACAATTCTTGGGGCGAAAGCGCATCTGATTTCTCAGGGATCATCAACTTGATCCGCGGCAAAACACAATAACCCAACAAGGCTCTTGGTATCCCCCCGCCCACAATGCCATGCTGCAATGTCAGACTTGAGTTGTCATGCTCTTGTCGTACTCAAACAATATCGGCGACCGGTACCAAACCGCAACGCTGCTTTCAAACGGAGAAACGCTCATGTCGAAACGCATAAAATCCGGTGTGATGGGCCTCGCGGCTCTGCTCACATCGTCCGCCGCTGCTTTCGCTCAGACCGAGATCCAGTGGTGGCACGCAATGACCGGCGCCAACAACGACGTCGTGGTCAAGCTCGCCGAAGAGTTCAACGCCACCCAAAAAGATTACAAAGTCGTACCGGCCTATAAGGGCAGCTACGCCGACAATATGAACGCCGGCATCGCCGCCTTCCGAGCCGGCAACGCCCCGCACATCATGCAGGTCTTCGAAGTCGGCACTGCCACCATGATGTCCGCCGGCGGCGCTATCAAGCCTGTTCAAGTCATGATGAAAGAGGCAGGCGAGACATTCGACACTGGCAACTACCTTCCAACAATCACCGGCTACTACTCAACATTGAAGGGTGAGATGCTCTCGTTCCCCTTCAATTCATCGTCCGCCGTCATGTGGTACAACAAAGACGCGCTTGCCAAAATCGGCTTGACCGCGCCTCCCAAAACTTGGCCCGAAGTTTTCGACGCCGCCAAGAAACTCAAAGCCAACGGCTTCGAAAAGTGCGGTTTCTCGACCGCCTGGGTTACCTGGCTCAACATTGAACAACTTTCTGCCTGGCACAACGTACCCCTTGCCACCAAAGCCAACGGCATGGATGGCTTCGACACCGAGTTAAAATTTAACAGCCCCTTCCACGTCAAACATCTCCAAAACCTTGTCGATCTGCAAAAAGACAAAACCTTCGATTACTCCGGCCGCACCAACACCGGTGAAGGCCGCTTCACGTCGGGCGAATGCCCCATCTTCATGACCTCGTCCGCCTTCTTCGGCAACGTCGCCGCCAACGCCAAGTTTGCCTGGGGCAACGCACCGATGCCCTACTATCCCGACCAAGCCGGAGCGCCGCAAAACTCCATCATCGGTGGCGCATCGCTCTGGGTCATGGGTGGCAAAAAGCCAGAAGAATACAAAGGCGTCGCCAAGTTCTTCACCTTCCTCTCCGACACCGATCGCCAAGTGAAACTGCACACGCTCTCGGGATATTTGCCAATCACCAAGGCTGCTTATGCCAAGGTCAAAGAGTCCGGCTTCTACAAAGATAAGCCTCACCTCGAAACGCCACTGCTGCAATTGACCAACAAAGAGCCGACCGAAAATAGTCGCGGCCTGCGCTTGGGCAACATGGTACAAATGCGTGATATGTGGGCCGAAGAATTCGAGTCCGCCCTTGCCGGTAAAAAGACCGCTAAGCAAGCACTCGACGACGCAGTCAGCCGCGGCAACGCCGTGCTCCGTCAGTTCGAGAAATCAGCGAGCCGTTAGCTTTCAGTCGACTGGGCGGAACCTTGTTCCGCCCAGTCGACTCCAGAATGCTCCGATACAATTTTCGATCAGTCTAAGAGCTTGTCGACATCAATGGAAAAACGCGTTGTCTTTAAAGGTTGGGGCTTGCCGCTACTGCTCCTTGTGCCGCAGCTAACGATCACGCTAGTTTTTTTCTACTGGCCCGCCATTCAAACCGT
>JABFRJ010000321.1 GCA_013141255.1 Hyphomicrobiaceae bacterium | reverse complement strand
GTAGTCGTAGTTGCCGACGGTAGCGAAGAACGAAATGACAAGGCGGCGCGAACGGCGGACTTCGTATGTTTCGTTGCGGAACTCGTAGTGTTTCCAGAGGATGCCGTAGTCTTCTTCGTGCATACATATGGCATTCTTCATGAGCATGGGATTGCCCATGTCGTCGGTGGCGGGCACGTCGAAATAGTGGATTTGGCCTAAGCAATCGCACCCCAGCTCGAGAGCGTTCGCGAGCTTTCCGAGGCCATATTCACCCGCATCAAATGCGTTTTTCCAGAAGTGGTTGGCCGTCGGATCGGCGTAAGGCACAACCATTTCCGTCATGGAGGCGCGGTATATGATCGGACGCTGTTTGTTGCCATCGCGGATCGAGATTTGATTGAGCACGAGACCTTCGCGGGCAGTGAAGCCGACCCGGAATTGCCAATTCTGCCACGAGACCTGCCAACCATCGACCTTGAAGCTCGGACCGTCGCGTTGGACAATGTCGAGGGGTTTTACGTCTGTACGTGTCTTCTTATAGGCGTCGCGGTTGTAGTTGCGTTTGGTTTTTGGGATCGGAATGATTTCCTTTTCATCGACCAGTTCGACGACTTTGCCTTCAATCATATCGACGAGGGCGACAACGCCTTCTATCGGGTGGGCATAGCCATTGTCTTTGAGGTCGGCGCGGTAGTAGCTGACGGCGGAGATGAGACGACGGCCTTGATCCAACTCGCGGCCGAAGTATCCAGCCGAGAACGGATCGACCTGCACTAACTCGATGTCGGCGTCAGTGAGACCGCGCCGTTTAACGGCTTTGCGCCAACCTGCGTCAGCTTTGACGATGTCGCCGACCTTGAAGAAGTCTTCGATGATTATTGGTGGCTGTCCGTAAGGATGGGTTTTGGTTGCGTGCTGGTCCCAGCGCACGACTGACTTCGATGTGAGATCGATCACGGCTTGATGGGTTGCACCGGTTTTGTTGTCGAAGACGATGGCGCCCGCGCGACGTTCCAGCGATTGTCCCGGTTTCCACGCCAGCACGGCGGATTTTGAAGGTTCTTCGAGTTGCACAAAGCCGAAGCGCGTCGTGTCGGGCAATCGCTTCTTTGACTTCAAGATCCGCGCGGCTTCGGCGATCTCGGCTTCGGAGAGCGGGTCGAGGGGATGAGCTGTGGCGGTGGCGACGGCTGTCTTGGCTTTGGCGACACAATTGGATGCCATGGCTCAATCCTTGGGGCTGGAGGTCGGTTCGGACCATCGAGCCACGAAAGAAGGGTGTTGGCAATCGCTTGGGTACAAGCGCGGACTGCGTTTTTGGCGTTGCTCAACGGGCGGACGAGGCGATCATCGGTTCGAGCGCGAGGTACGTGCGATGCACCCAGCCGGACTTGCCGCCGTGGCTCATGGGGCACCAGACGCCCGTGCACTCACCGACCATGACGAGGCCACGCGCTTGATGCGGCACGAAACTAACGACGGCTGCGGTCGTATTGGGGGCTGAGCGCAGGTTCAATGTGTCGTTGGCGGCCACGTTGACGACGCGGTATATGATCCCGCGCGGCATTGACGGGCTGGGTACTTCGGTGACGACTGTGATAGGTGCTTTGGCAGGCGTCGGCGCTGTGATGCCCGGCACATGACTGGTCAGAACTTTTGCGACGGGTTTCTGCTGCACAACAATCGGCGCTGGCTTGACTGCGATGCTTGCGATTGGCGCAGGAGTTGGTGAGGGTGTGCTAATAACAGGTCCACCCAGTGAATTTAGGCGCGGCATTGGTTCAGGTTTTTGTTCGATATTGGCCATGATACTCGGCGTCGGCCTCGTGATGATGCTCGCGGTACCGGTTTTGCCGTCGTCGCGGACCCAGGCGTATTTAGCGCCCTCGCGCTGCAAGCTCAGGCAATTCGGTTTGCTCTCGAACCATTTGCGCCATTTCTGGCAGAGCTTGTTGTCGGCGACCCACCAACGTCCGTGATCGCTTTCGGCTTCCATATAGAACGAAAGCACTTTCCCTGCAGAACCGCGAACCGTGCCGTCGGCCTCAAAGGTCATGGGCAAAGTAATTCCGAGCGGCGTATCGATGTGAACGGTCGATCCCGCAACAATTTCGTTGATTGTTGTTGAAGTCAGCACCGGACCGGCGGCAGAAAGATTGCCCGCAGCCAAGAGGCACACTGCGACCGAAGTCGCTGATTTTATTGGCCTGAATGTACGCAAAACCAAATTACGCATACCGAAATCCATTTCGTGCAGGCAACAGCTGCCACGACTTCGCCACGTTTCGTTGCCGCAAAATCCGTCCAGGGTTTGCCGTTCAGCTTTTCTGGCCCGGGTCTTTACCGATTGCACTGCTGTAGGTGCCCGCGGAATATGTCACGACAACGGCATCAACGATGCTTGAGCGTGGTAAACAAATGGTTTCCAGACGATCCGTAGACGCATTCGATGCGGAGAAACATTTATACTGCGGGTCTGCTTTGGGTGCCGACGCGCCGTTGACCAACGGGTGCGCGGTTTGCTTACCCCGATAGGGTCAGGTTTTGACTCTGCACCTGATAGAGCATTAGGGCCGCGGCGACGGCGAGATTGAGGCTATCGAGTTTGCCGGTCATCGGAATTTTGACCAATGTCTTGCAGGCGCGAGCGGCCTCGTCGGTCAGGCCTGGACCTTCGCCGCCCATGACGATAAGCGCGGGGGCGCGAATTTTGGTGGAGCGGAAATCCTGCGTGGCGGAAAGGTGTGTGCCGATAGTTTGCGAGGGCCAAGCGCGCACGAGTTTATGGAATTCGACGTGTTCGATGCGGGCCAAAGGGACCGCGAAGATTGAGCCCATCGTGGCGCGAATACACTCACGACTCCACGGATCGCAGGTGGTGCCGACAAGAAGGATGCCTGCTGTGCCGGTGGCGTCGGCGGTGCGAATGATGGTGCCGAGATTGCCGGGATCGCGAACCTCTTCGAGCGCCAGCCAGGTTTGAGCCCGCGCCGTGCCTGAGGGATCGGGCGGATGCACCAGGCGTTGTCGGAAAACACCAAGCATGGTTTGCGGGTTATCCTTGGCGGCGAGCTTTTCAAGGACGGCTTGAGAGACTTCAAGAATTTCCGTGCCTTGCTTCAGTGCGTCTCGGAGGTAGTCGCTGACGCGACCAGTGGTGACGCTACCCGCAAGTAACACCAAGGTTTCTGGCCACATGCGCGCTTCTGCTGCCGACAGCAGGATTGATGCGCCTTCAGCGACAAACAACCCGGTGGTTTTGCGCTCCTTGCGCATCTCTAAGGCGCGGATGGCTTTTACGCGCGTATTGGTCAGCGACGTGATTACAAAAGGCTCTGAACTCATGATAACTTGCCACCTGTGCCAGCGCTCCAGCGGGTATAGAGCGATGTTGGCAAGAGGCGCGTGCTGCCCTCTTCGCTGATAGCCAACTCGCCGGTTTCGATGCGGCCACCGCGTTGGCTCACGGTTTCGCGGAGGAGGCCATCGATGGCAACTGCAGAGGCGCGGATGGCGTAACTGGTCAAGATCAAGGCGCTTTGCTCCGCGGCTAAGAGCGCCGCGCAATCACGCAGCAAGGGTGCGATGTCGGTGAAGAAATCCCAGACCTCGCCATCGGGCCCGCGTCCGAACTTAGGTGGATCAACTAGGATCATATGGTAGGTGCGGCCGCGACGGACTTCGCGAGCGACGAATTTTTTGGCGTCGTCGAGAATCCAGCGGATCGGTGCATCGGTCAGCTTTGACGCGGCCTGATTTTCCTTAGCCCAACCGATCGCTTTCTTGGAGGCGTCAACGTGAGTGACTTCGGCTCCGGCGCGGGCGGCAATGAGGGAGGCGGCGCCGGTGTACGCAAATAAATTGAGTACGCGCGGGCGCTCAGCCTTTACGCTCTTTAAGTGATCGACCATCCATTGCCAGTGCGGCACCTGTTCAGGGAAAATGCCTAGGTGACGAAAGCTCATTAAGCGGCAGAGCATGGTGACGTCCATGACCTGCATTGGCCAGGTTTCGGGCAGCGGGTTACTCCAGCGCCAGCGCCCGCCCTCGCCGTCTTCGTCTTGATCACTTTTGAATGTTGCGTCGGCTTGTTCCCATTGCGTTGCGGATAGGCGTGGCTGCCAGAGCGCCTGAGGTTCAGGGCGCTCGAAGACGAATTTGCCGTAGCGTTCGAGTTTGCGCCCTGCGCCACTATCCAAGAGCGCATAGTCACGCACGCCTGACATGGTCAGGAGTTTGAGCGACTGGAGCTGTGCAGGCAGTTGTGATGACTGTGGCGGTGGCTTGGATGGCATGGCTTCAGCGCGGGTTGGTCCGAATTTATGGGTTCGGGCCTTCTATATGGCAATTTCCGCGTTTTCGATACCGCTCGTTCGTTGGCCGCCGACTAGACCGCCTCGGATGAGCCTGATCGTTAACCTCGCGTACGGCGCGTGCTGCGGAAGGGCGCTAAAATCCAATCAAGCCAAACAAAGCGCGGGCCCTTGGCGCCAACGATTGAAGGGTTGTTGCCGAGGAAGGTGAGGAAGTTCAGCCGTTCCAAGGTGTCATCGGCCATGCGATAAGCGACCGCTGCCGAAATCAAGCAGGCGAGGAAGTAGCCGGTTCCATAATAGTCTTCACCAAGCTGAATCGACAGCGCGGCAAGGCCACCATTGAGCACAAGGAATAGCCCCTGAAGCAACATGTAGCGGCGGCGGCGATCGAAGAAGAGTAGAACAGCCGAAGCGGCGATGAGGACGAAATGAAAGACTGCGCCGAGAGCCCCATAACGCAGAATCGCAATCTGGCGGAATTGCAAACCGAGCGCGTCAATGACGATGGGGGCAGTCAAGATTAAAATGGCGGCAATGCCGGCCAGCGTCACAGTGATGAGCGTCAGACTTTCAAGTGTGTAGGTGGCCAAACGCTGGCGTGCGCCGTCGATCTGATCGAGTGTGCCGTGATTGCCGATGGTGGCGAAGTATTGCTGATAACGGTCGAAAAAGCCGGTTTCGAGAGTCATGACGAAGGATGCGAGCGGTGGTACTAGGGCCAACGAGGCAATGAACATCGAACTATCGTAGAGTGGCGCATGCAAGAGGCCATTGGTCAATTGACTGCCTTCGGCAGAGAACCAGAACACGACCTTGTCGATCCAGACGGCGGCGGTGCCGAGGAGTGCGCCAACAACAAGGCGTTGATAGTGGCTCACGCCAGCGATGATGTCACGCATGCCTGCAATCGGATCGGTGACTGCGTGGGGAAACGTCGCCTGGATGCGACTGGTCAGGCCAATAAACGTGACTGTGAGGCCGCTGATGAACCCCCACGCGAGACCAACGGAGGCGAA
>JABFRJ010000352.1 GCA_013141255.1 Hyphomicrobiaceae bacterium | reverse complement strand
CATCTCGTGAAAATTCAAGTTTGACGTTGCTGCGGACTACGTGGCGTCAACCACATCGCAGCATTTCACCCGGTTGCATCCAAGTTGACGTCACTTCTTTATCTGGATGTAAAGAACAGCCCCAATCTCTCTCAAAAATCCGTTGTTTCTATGCCGCAATCGCCTGTGGGAATTCGGTCGCGGATTGATAAAACCAACAGCACAATTTCGTCCCCGCCAATGCCGCGCACATCACCTCACAGCAGTCACTGCCAGCTCTGATCATCCTCGCTAAACAACAATTCGCCCAACCGAACCCTGAGCAATTCTTTGCTCGTCCGATGACAAGCGTTATCCTATCGCATTCAATCGCGTTATACGCACACCGCATGCAAGAGCGTTCGATCCTCGCAAGACGTTTGACTCGCGCCGATGCGGCGACGGAGACAAGTGTCGGCGCCATGAAGTTGAGTGGAGGTACGGCGTTTCTTATGTCGCCAGGGGCTTCGGGAAGGGTGTGAGTACGACGGCCATGGAAACCGCGCCGATCTCCCCTTCAATGTCGAACAGTAGCCCTTTGCCCGACCCAACCCCATGATCGGGGTGCCAGTGCGTTGTGGCTCTCACACCGATCCATTCACCCCGGGGTTGCCGGTGCAGATGAACCGTCAAGTTTGGATTTGGATCGGCGACGACGTTCGTGACCGGTCGAAATAACCCGTGCGCCCAATCCGCGGGCCCAAGAACCCGCGACAGAGCACCGACGCCTGCGACAAGGTCCTCGCGCAATCGAAACCAAACGGTGTCTCTCTCGGCCCGAACCTCCATTGCGTCCATGAACCAAGGCTTGCCGTGCGGCGCCACTCGTCGAGCTACTTGTGCAAAGTGGGTTGGATCGGTCGTGACGGGCTCTGGGGCGACATATCCTGGCACTTCTATTGCGCGATTACGGATCAGTGTGACACGCACGGTGGCACAGGCCTCCGGGTCGCCGTCGAGCCAGACGGTATTATCGACGACACTGATGCGGCCCCCTTCGCGTATCGCGTGCATTTCCGTGCGCAGTTCTGCCATCGGGACCGGACGCAGGAACCACGCCGACACACTGATGGCCGTGCCCCATTGTCTTTTTGCTGCCGCCGCCTCGACTTCTGCCGCAAGTAGCCCCGCGACAGCGCCGCCCTGCAGGCCGGCAAACGGACCGGCTGCCAACGTCGAAGGCGTCCAGTGCCCTTGTGGGGTGCGTTCGAATATTGCCATGCGGGATGAACTCCGGTTCACATACAATCCAGCCTTAGAGGGCAATCTAGCCATAGCGAGTGCTGCATTTGGCGACAAACGAGAAAAGTTGATGTGACATGAAAGCGATTCACTTGAGCAGGACAGCAGACGAACGCACGACGTCGTTGCCGCCGATGGCCGCGTTGCGTGCGTTTGAACGCGCAGGGGCTTTGCTGAGTTTCCAAGAGGCAGCTAATACGCTGGCCATCAGTCCGTCTGCCGTCAGCCATCAGATCCGAGGTCTCGAAGATCGGTTCGGCGCGCCTCTGTTTGAAAGAAACCAACGATCAGTTCGGCTCACACGGCACGGGGAGCGCTATTTGACAGCCGTGCGCAAGGCATTGGAGATTTTGGACGAGGCCGGGCGCGAACTTATCGAGCAGGATATCGGCTCGACGTCAGCGCTGCACATCAGTTCATTGCCGTTCTTCACGAGCACAGTGCTGATCCCGTCACTTGCCGTTTTCGAACGCAGTAATCCCGGGCTCACGCTCCACATCGACACCACACATCAGCACGCCAACTTCTCGACTTCGCGCGTCGATGTCGCAATTCGATATGGCCGTCGTCGAGCGACGGGCTTGCAGTTCGAGCCTCTGCTAGAAGTATATGGTTTGCCCGTTTATGCGCCTAAGCTCACACGCCACCTTCTCAAGGTGCCGACAGATCTCGCACACCACATGCTCATCGCCGTCGAAGCCCAACCTTGGTCCTGGCCGACTTGGTTCAAGAACGCCGGGTTTGATGATATCAAACCAAAAGGCGTGCTGTGGGTCGGTAGTGTACCGGCTGCCTTGGAGGCCGCCGAACACGGTTTGGGTGTGGCGCTCGCGATGTTTCCGTTGATCAATAGTCGCAAAAGCTTCGGCGACACATTGATTGCGCCTTTCGCGCCACCGAAAACCTCGATGGAGACTATCTATCTTGTGACGCGTCCCCAACAGAGCCGCACAAAGCGGATTGTTGCTTTTCGACGATGGATATCCGGGGCTGTTGCGCGTGCGAGTACAAAGCAAAGCTCCCCCCACGACCTTCGGCGATAGTGCAAATCCCATCGGTAGGGCCGCAGCAATTTCGTCTCCACCTTATCCGCGAACAAAATCGACAGCCTTTGGGATCGTGATTAGCGGTGGCGACATGGGTCAGATGCAGCCATCGGTCGGTTGGCTTCGCGATCCCCTCGCTGGCACAGGAAGAAAATTATTGTTCAATCAGACGCGCAATCGACATTGCTGAAGATATGTGACGAACCAAGTCTGCTCATAAGGGGGTAACGTCGGATTGAGCAGTAGGCTGTTCGAGCCGGGCCTCTTTGTCGGTTATGACGATGTTCTGCACGCCGCGTCTCAAGATTTCGCCCTGAACCATAGCGCGACATGACCGTCAGATAATTCGACTGCGAATGCTGGAGGTGACGATCTCGGTGATGACGACCACGGCGAGAATAGTCGCGAGAATCAAGCCGACCTGATCCCAGTAGAGATTGTTGAGCGCCGCATCGAGCGCCACACCGATGCCACCTGCGCCAACGAGGCCGAGCACGGCACTCTCGCGGATATTGATATCCCAGCGAAGCAATGCAATAGACCAGAATGCTGGCTCTGTCTGCGGCCAGTAGCCCTTAATCAGGATAGCAGGTTTTGACGCGCCAGTCGCGGTGAGGGCTTCGATCGGGCCCGCTTGGGCCTCTTCCAGAGCTTCGCCGAATAGTTTGCCGACAAATCCGATCGAGCGCACCGCGATCGACAGCACACCGGCAACCGCCCCAGGCCCGAAGATTGCGACAAACAGTAGGGCCCAAATCAGAGAATTGACCGACCGCGACGACACAAAGATAAACTGCGCCGTCCACCGAAGCATCGCATTGGATGTAAAATTGCGTGCTGCGAGAAACGCCAATGGTAAGGCCATCATAATCGCCAAGATCGTTCCCAGCGTCGCAATGTGGAATGTCTCTACAAGAGTCTTCCATACAAACGGCCAATATTTGATGTCGAACGGCCACATGCGTTGAAAGAGATCGGCGGTCTGTTGCGGAGCATCGTACAGAAACTCTGGAATAATCTCGATCGTACGCGCCGACCACACAACGGCGATTGCAGCAATAATATAGACCATCGAGCGACCGATCCGCTCAGCCGGCGTGAAGCGAAGCCAAATTTTCGGATCACCCCGTGTCGTCATTGGAAGATCTGCCGCACGCGCGAAGAGACGACTTCCATTAGCATGATGATGCCGATGATGATGAGCAAAATCGTCAACACCACGTCGTAGTCGAAACGTTGATAGGCAGTGAACAACGGTGCACCAATACCGCCGCCTCCGACGATGCCAACCATGGTGGAGTTACGCAGGTTCGAGTCGAGCTGATAGACCGCGAGCCCGACGAACCGCGCCATCACCTGCGGGAAGACGCCGAACATCAGCACGTGTCCGAAGCCTGCGCCTGTCGCGCGCACAGCCTCGACCTGCTTGGCGCTGATCTCTTCAACGACCTCGGCGAACAACTTCGAGACGAAGCCGATCGTCGATACGACGAGCGCGAGAATTCCTGCGAGTACGCCGAACCCGACTGCCTTCACGAATAGGATAGCAACAATGACGGGATGAAACGATCGCAGAATAGCGATCAGTCCGCGCGCCGCCCAGGCGAGCCCGACGGGGGACAAATTGCGCGCGGCGGCAAGGCCAATGGGCATCGACAGCGCCACACCAACGAACGTGGCGAGAATCGCAATTTGAATGCTTTCGATCATGCCGTCGCGGATAAGCGCTAGCTTGTCGGCCTGCAGGTTCGGCGGAAACATCCGCGCGAACAACCGTCGTGCATTGTCCATGCCGCGTACGATGCGCTCAAAGTCGATGTCCAGCACAGAGATCGCGTAGACGGCGTAGATCGTCAATGCTGCCCATGCGAACCGTTTCGGCCAATTCGGCGGAAACGCCGCCGCTGCCATGTTCGATGGTGCGTTGGGCGCGGCGCTGGCCGTCATTGCCATTCCTCCCCGCCATAGATTTCGCTGAGATGCTGTGCCGTCAGCCCATCCGGCTTGCCGTCATAGACGACGTTGCCGCCGGTCATGCCGACGATGCGGCGGGCATAACGCTTGGCGAGTTCGACGTTGTGAATGTTGACGATGACAGGGATGGACTGCTTGGCGGAAATGTCGGCGAGCAATTCCATAATCTCGACCGACGTCTTTGGGTCGAGTGACGACGTCGGCTCGTCGGCGAGCACCAACGCCGGCGATTGCATGATCGCCCGCGCGATACCGACGCGCTGGCGCTGACCACCCGACAACTTGTCCGCGCGACGATTGGCGAAGTCCGCACCAAGCCCGACAGACTCCAGCAGTTCGAACGCCCGTGCAATATCCTGCTCGGCGAAACGCCGCAGATATGCCCGCCACAACGGTACGTAGCCGAGTCGGCCAGTAAGGATGTTCTCCATGACCGTCAGCCGCTCGACGAGATTGTACTCCTGGAACACCATGCCGATGCGGCGACGAACCGCACGCAGAGCACTTCCACGCACCTGTGCGATATCCGCTCCCTCGAACCAGATCGAACCCGACGTTGGATCAACCAATCGATTGACGCAGCGGATCAGCGTCGACTTGCCGGTGCCAGATGGTCCGATAATCGCGGTGACGCCTGACTTGTCGAAATCGAGCGTGATATCTTTCAAGACCGGAAGCCCTGGACGATATTCTTTGCGCAGTCGGTCGAGCCGCAGCACCACTGGAGCTGCTCCCGGCTGTCTCACCGCCTCATCCATCGCCATCATGGTGTCTTCGGCGTTGCAGGCGCAGCAGTTTTCTCGGCGGCCTTCTTCACGGCGCCTTCAGCATCGCGCTTCACTTGCGCTTCGTAGGCAGCCTTGTTGTATGGGGTGCCGGATTTTTCGGCGACCTCACGGATCGACTTCCAGGTGTCCTTGTAGCTTATTGCTACGAAGCGATCGGCCGGCGCATATTCCTTCTTGAAGGCGTCATGAAATTTGAAGCCCAAGAAGCAGGCTTTGATCTTCGTCGCCAGCTCTGGCTTCAGGTCATAGGCAATTGAATA
>JABFRJ010000280.1 GCA_013141255.1 Hyphomicrobiaceae bacterium | reverse complement strand
GACCCCTAGGCTTTTGATGGGGCCCGGACCTGTCGATCTTTATCCACGTGTGCTGCGGGCTATGTCGGTGCCGATGCAGGGGCAATTTGATCCTGAGTTTCGGCGCTACATGACGCAAGTGATGGCGCTGTACCGGCAGGTGTTTAAGACCAAAAACGAGCAGACACTGCTAATCGATGCCACTGCGCGCGGTGGGCTTGAAGCCTGCATGCATTCGGTCATTGAGCGTGGCGACAAAGTTATTGTGCCGATCTTTGGTCGATTTGGTCATTTGAAGGTTGAAATCGCGGCGCGTGCGGGTGCAGAGGTGATCCCACTTGAGGCCGAATGGGGTACGGTATTTGACCCGGGGCAGATCGAAGACGCGGTAAAAAAGCATAAGCCGCGCATGGTGGCGATTTGCCAAGGCGACACGTCGGCAACAGTTTTGCACCCGCTCAAGGAAATAGGCGCGATCTGCCGCAAGCATGATGCCATTTTGTTTGTGGATGCGACGGCGTCGCTGGCGGGGAATGCATTTGAGACTGATGCGTGGCAAATCGATATGGTGGCGACGGGTTTGCAAAAATGCCTTTCGGGTCCGCCTGGTGTTTCGCCGGTCACGTTCAACGAACGTGTGGTCGATATTCTTAAGCATCGCCGCCATACGGAAGAAGGCATTAAGCCTGCGGGGTATGTCGCGGGGAACGGACAGCGAATTCAATCGAACTATTTTGATCTTGCTATGGTGATGGACTACTGGAGCCCACAGGCGCTCAACCACCATACTGAAGCTGCCTCGATGCTCTATGCGGCGCGGGAATGCGCGCGCGTGGTGTTGGAAGAGGGGCTCGACAAAGGTATTGCGCGGCATGTTCTGACGTCGCAAGCCTTACGCGCCGGGCTTGAAGCGATGGGGCTGAAGCTTTTTGGCGATCCCAACCACCGAATGTCGAATGTGACCGGGGTTTATATCCCGTTTGTGATCAAATCTCATGATCAGGTGCGCGCGGATTTGCTGCAAGACTTCGGGATCGAAATTGGGACGTCGTTCGGACCCTTGCATGGTAAAATCTGGCGTATTGGTACGATGGGATACGTCTGCCGGAAGCCGAACATCCTGAGACTTCTGGCGTCGCTCGAAGTTGTTTTGCGGCGCCATGGTTTTACGTCGACTCCAGGTGCGGGCGTCGATGCCGCTTATAAGGTCTACGACAATGTCAAAGCGTGATCCGGTTGCTGGTGGGGCGACGAATGCAAACCTCAAGCCTTCCCCGGCGATGATGTTGCTGATGACACCCGTGAAGGTCGTTAATGTTGGGCTTAAGGGCTTTGCGGATGAACTTTCAGCGCAAGGCGTGCCTGTTCAACACGTTGAATGGCAGCCGCCGGCGAGTGGTGATCCGAAGTTGGCCGCGCTGCTGGCAAAGCTCGGGATTTGATATGCGTCGGCGTTTTGGCTTCAAGCTGCGGCGCGACATGAGTGAGTGACGGATTCAAATGACAGATATTGCTCAGACCATTGACGCGGCGAACAAGGAAGCCGTGCGCCGTATTTTGTCGTCCGAACCGGTGCTGATCGGTGTTGTGCGGGCGTCGGAGGCGCTGCCGCGCTTGAAGGCTGGGACGATCCTGCATGCGGGGCCGCCGATCTCGTGGGAGCGGATGTGCGGACCGATGCGTGGTGCAGTCACAGGTATTGCCGTGTTTGAAGGATGGGCTAGCGATCTTGATGACGCTGAACGCAAGGCTGCGGCGGGTGCGTTTACCTTTGAGCCAAATCATCACTACGATTGCGTTGGGCCGATGACTGGGATGACGACGTCCAGCCAAATGCTGATGGTGGTGCAGAATAAGACGTTTGGGAATCTTGCCTACTGCGCCATCAATGAGGGCTTGGGCAAGGTGATGCGGTTTGGCGGGAATGACAGGGAAGTGCTCGATCGCATCCGCTGGTTGACGGACGTGTTGGGTCCGGCGCTTGACGCGGCGATCAAAGATATGGGCGGAATCCCGCTCAAGGCGGTTATCGCACGTGGTTTGACTATGGGCGATGAGATGCATCAGCGCAACGTCGCGTGTTCGTCGCTATTGCTGCGTCAGTTGGCGCCGGCGTTGGCGCGGACGGCGAAAGACAACGAGACGCTGGCGAAGTGTCTGACCTTTATTGGTGCGAACGATCAGTTTTTTCTCAATGTCGCGATGGCGATGGGGAAGGCGATGACTGATCCGGCGCGTGGTATCGCGGGATCAAGCATGGTGACGGCTATGTGCCGGAATGGTACCGACTTCGGTATTCGCGTTTCAGGAACAGGCGATCAATGGTTCACGGCTCCAGTTGAGATGCCGAAGGGGCTCTATTTCCCGGGGTATTCAGAGGCTGATGCCAACCCTGACATGGGTGATAGCGCGATTGTTGAGACGATTGGTCTCGGTGGTTTTGCCATGGGCGCAGCACCCGCGGTTGTTGGATTTATTGGCGCCGGTAATGCATCCGAGGCAGCGGTGTTTACCCGCGCGATGGGCGAGATCTGTTTGGCGGATAATCCCGAGTGGACGATCCCGAGCATGGATTACAAAGGTGTGCCGACGGGCATCGATATTCGTCTGGTTGTGGAAACCGGGTTGATGCCGACGATTAATACAGGCGTTGCCCATAAGAAGCCGGGTGTTGGGCAAGTGGGCGCAGGTGTGGTGAAAGCGCCGCGCGGGTGTTTCGAGCAAGCGTTGGTGGCGTTCGCTGCGACGATGGGAGTGAAAGCATGAGCGTCGTCGTCAATGAAGTGCGGCGAGGGTTTTATCTCGACTCGGTTGCTTTGATGCGGATGTCGCGCGGTATTGTTGCGCGGAATGGTGTTGAAGAAGCCGGCATGATGATGGGGACGCCGGCGAATAAGCGCATCATGGCTGATGCGGGCGTGCTGAACGCGACGGGAGAAGCCGCGCAGCCCGGTGATCTGGTGATTGCGCTGCGGGCGTGTGATCAACTGTGCGCCGATGACGCCATGGCTGAAGCACGATCTGTGCTCGATAAACCACGCGGTAACTCTGGTGCGACCGGTGAGTCTGGGCAATGGACGCCGCGAACAATTCGGGCCGCGCACGCGCAAATGCCAGATGCTAATTTGGCTTTGATTTCTGTGCCTGGCGCGTTTGCAGCGGCTGAGGGTCGCAAGGCGCTCAATCGCGGCATCAATGTGTTGATGTTTTCGGACAATGTACCGGTTGTTGATGAAGTTGAACTGAAGCAGCTGGCGCGTGAACGCGGATTACTGATGATGGGGCCGGATTGCGGCACGGCTATCATCAACGGTGTGCCGCTTGGCTTTGCCAATGTGGTGCCGCGCGGCGACGTTGGTATTGTTGGAGCTTCGGGTACAGGCATTCAAGAGGTGAGCTGTTTGCTGGCGCAGCATGGCCTCGGGATCAGTCACGCACTTGGAACTGGTGGGCGTGATCTGAAGGCTGATGTTGGCGGTATCACGATGCTGATGGGCATTGAATTGTTGGATGCCGATGCGGCGACGCGGCATATCGTGATTATTTCGAAGCCGCCTGCGGACTCGGTGGCGCGAGTTGTCCTGGAACGTGTCGGACAATCGGTGAAGCCTTTTACGGTCTGCTTTATTGGTGTCACTGACATGGCGATGCCCGCGAATGCCACGTTAGCGCCGACGCTTGAGCGCGCGGCACAGCTGGCGTCTGGCGCAAATGCTGTGCCCGATCCCAGGTCGGCGTTGTCGGCCAAGGGTAAGCATGTGCGCGGGCTTTTTGCGGGTGGGACGATGTGCGCGGAGGTGCAAGTTGTGTTCCGCGATGCCGGACTTAAGTGTGTGTCTAACGTAGCTATTCCTGGGGTTGGGGAATTTGATGGCAACTGGCGGCAGCATGCGTTGATTGACCTCGGGGACGATGATTACACGGCTGGTCGGCCACATCCGATGATTGAGCCTGCTGTGCGCGATGAGCCCTTATTGGCTGCGTTGAAGGATGCCGATGTCGGCGTGGTGCTTATTGATTTTGTGCTTGGATTTGGTGCGCATGCTGATCCAGCCGGGCACTTGGTTGCGGCGCTCGGCGCGCGTGGTGTTGGTGGGACGGTGATCGTGGCGTCGGTGACGGGCACCGAGGCCGATCCGCAGCGTCGTAGCTCGCAAGTGCGGATACTCGAGGCGGCCGGGATTATTGTTGCGCCATCGAACGCTTCGGCGGCACGGATTGCCGTGCAATTGGTGCGTGATTGATCAGGAGAGCATGTGATGATGTCGTCGCTTGGTTTCGATGTACCCAATCGCTTGGTGATCGCCATCGGTGGCAATGCCACGCATCCGGAGAATATTTCTGGCACAAGTCTTGAGCAGAAAGATATTGCTCGGCAAACAGCGGAGGCACTGTTGCCGCTGGCCATGCTTGATACGGAACTTATCATCACACACGGCAATGGCCCAGTTGTGGGTAAAATCCTGATGCGGCAGGCACTGACGCGAGATCGCATTCCACCGATGACGCTCGATATCTGCGTGGCTCACAGTCAAGGTGGCATTGCGTATTTATTGATGCAGGCATTGGAGAATGCGCTCAGAGAGTCTGACAATGGTCGGCATGTGGCGTGTTTGTTGACGCAGGTGGAAGTTGATCCGGCCGATCCAGCCTTCAAAAATCCGACGAAATATGTTGGTCCGTTTTTTCAAAAGGATCAGGCGGACGCCGTGGCGCGTGAGCTTGGTTGGAATATGAAACAGGATGGTGATCGTGGTTGGCGGCATGTGGTGCCGTCGCCGATGCCGAAGCACATCTGCGATATTTCGCTGATTGAAGTGTTGTCGAAACGCGGCACCGTGGTGATTGCGGGCGGCGGCGGTGGAATTCCCGTCGTGCGTGGCGCGAAAGGCGTGCGCAACGGTATCGAAGCGGTGATCGACAAGGACTTGACGACGCAACATCTCGCGCATGTGCTCGGGATTGATACAATCATGTTGCTGACGGCGGTGCCGAAGATTGCAGTCAATTTCGGTAAAGCCAATCAAATGTTTCTCGATAAGGTGACATTGTTGGAGTTGAAGAAGCTGAATGCTGAAGGGCATTTTCCGCCTGGTAGCATGGGGCCGAAAATCGATGCCGCGATCAAATTTATTGAAGGCGGCGGAAAGCGCGTGGTGATTGCGAAAATGACAGAAGCGGTTGCCGCATTGCGCGGCGATACGGGCACACACATTGTGCCGGATGGCGTTTGATCATGCGCACAGTTGCGGTTGGTCGACTTGGTGTTGTTGCGCAGGATATTCTTACTGCAGCTGAGGCCAGCGAGGCTGAAGTTTTCGCGGTGTTTGATCGCAGCACCTATATTATGACGAACTACGGTTTTATTT
>JABFRJ010000179.1 GCA_013141255.1 Hyphomicrobiaceae bacterium | reverse complement strand
CACCAAAGGCATCGGCCCCACTCCCCGCTCTCGCCAATCTGCGCTATAGCACCCGCATCACAACTCCGGTGCCAATAGACATGTCCCAAATACTCCCCGCCCCCCGCCGCGCCTCCATCCCTGTCGACATAGGTGGCGTCACCGTTGGCGGCGCAGCCCCCATTGTCGTGCAGTCGATGACCAACACCGACACCGCCGACATCGACGGCACAACCCGTCAAGTCGCGGCCCTCGCCCGCGCCGGTTCCGAACTCGTGCGCATAACCGTCGACCGTGACGAAGCCGCTAAGGCCGTCCCCCACATTCGCGACCGCCTTCGCAAAGCCAACATCAACGCGCCCCTCGTCGGCGACTTCCACTACATCGGCCACAAGCTCTTAGCTGAAAATCCTGCCGCAGCTGAGGCGCTCGACAAATACCGCATCAACCCCGGCAACGTCGGCTTCAAAGACAAAAAGGATCGCCAGTTCTCTTCGATTATTGAACTTGCACTGAAGTACAACAAGCCGGTCCGCATTGGCGTCAACTGGGGCTCACTCGATCAGGAATTGCTCACACACTTGATGGACGAAAACGCCAAGTCCACCACCCCAAAAACAGCCCGCGCCGTGATGCACGAAGCCATCGTGCAATCTGCCCTTCTCTCCGCCGAACGTGCCGAAGGCATTGGCCTCGCCGCAAATCGCATCGTCATTTCCGCCAAAGTCTCTGCTGTCCAAGATCTCATCGCCGTCTACGCGCTCCTCGCTGAGCGTTGCAAATACGCACTCCACTTAGGTCTCACCGAAGCCGGCATGGGATCCAAAGGCATCGTCGCCTCCACGGCCGCCATGGGCGTACTTCTCCAGCAAGGCATCGGCGATACGATCCGTGTCTCGCTCACCCCCGAGCCCGGCGGCGATCGCACCGAAGAAGTCCGTGTCGCCCAGGAAATATTGCAAACTATGGGCCTCCGTGCATTCGCCCCCATCGTCGCCGCCTGTCCCGGTTGCGGCCGCACAACATCCACCGTCTTTCAAGAACTCGCCCGCGACGTCCAATTCATGATCCGCGACCGCATGCCAGAATGGAAGCAGTCCTATCCCGGTGTCGAAAACCTGACGTTCGCGGTCATGGGCTGCATCGTCAACGGCCCCGGCGAAAGTAAGCACGCCGACATCGGCATCTCGTTGCCCGGCACAGGTGAGCAGCCCGCAGCCCCTATCTTCATCGATGGCAAAAAAGCCATGACACTCCGCGGCCCAAACATTGCTGCCGATTTCAAAGACATCGTCGAAACGTATATCGCCAAACGCTTTGGCCCAACGCCACAATAATACCGACAAAACCCAGACCAAACATAGCCATCCCGTGCGCACAGAATTATGCAGTATTGCCGTGCAGACACGGGATGTCAGCGCCTAATAAAAGCGATTAAACTCAAACGGGGCAAACCTTGGCCTGCGATCGGCAAACCTGATTGCCGATCGTACCGTCGCAATCCATATCTTTGATTTTGAACGAGAACGAAACGCTGCGTTGAGCAGCCCACGCCTCGGCTCGTCCATTTGCGTCATCGTTCGCTTGAATTTTCGCCGTCCCAGCATTTTCGGCTCCACCCCAACCTCTGACCATGACGCAATAGGAACAGGCTCATCCATTTTGACACCTTGAGCTGTACCCAATCGAAGCCGCTGCGCGCGCATAAAAGGCACGCCCAGAGAAATATACAATGAGTTCAATGCTCAGCTTTGCCGTGATCCCATAAATTCGACGGCATCAATCAGCGTCCGTGCCCGTTCACCGTAAATTGATAGCGCATCAACCGCACTCGCCTGCGTTTCCTGCAATACACGGCGCGCACCCTCCACTCCGTGCAGCGACACCAGAGTCGCCTTGCCCTGCACAGCATCCTTCGCGACGGCCTTGCCCACAGCAGCCACATCACCTGTCACATCCAACAGATCATCCGAAATCTGAAAGGCAAAGCCGAGCGCATCACCATATCGCTGCATCCGCGCGACATCATCGACACTGCTTCGAGCCAACATCGGCCCCGCCACACACGCAAATCGGATAAGTGCACCCGTCTTCATCGCTTGCAGTTGCCGCACATGCTCAAGTGACGCCGACTTCGGCTCACGCAACCTGTCCGCCGCCAAGTCATAAACCTGACCACCCACCATACCATCAGCACCAGCCGCCCGCGCCAACGCCACCGTCAACGGCCCCAGCACCTCAGCAGGAATATCCGCGCTTGGCGCAGCAATAATCTCAAACGCCAGCGTCAACAACGAGTCACCGGCCAAAATCGCAGTCCACTCATCAAACGCGGCCCACACGGTCGGCTGTCCACGTCGCAGCACATCGTTATCCATGGCCGGTAAATCATCATGCGCAAGGCTGTAGCAATGGATGCACTCAAGTGCCGCCGCCACAGCCATCGCGGCACGTTGAGACGCACCAAACAACCGAGCACTCTCCAGCACGAGGAACGGCCGAAATCGCTTGCCGCCACCAAGTACCGCATGCTGCATCGCGGCCCGCAGCCGCGCAGGCACCCGCCCGCCCAGCGCAACTGGTCCAAGATACGCACCCAGCGCCGCTTCAACGTCCACGCGCGCGGCCATTAACTGCGTCTCAAACTGAGTGCTCACGGCGAACTCCTAAATACGCAATGGCTTCAACCCATTGCTTCGTCCTGCTTCTGCGGCAATTCACCGCCATCAGACTTGCCCAATCTGAGCCCACATGCTCACGTACTGAAACCGGTCTCCGCATCAGCATGTCATTACCTGCACTCCGCGGCCCCGCAAAGTCCGACCAGCGATCCACCCCAAATCTTCAGCAAACCCAGATTTCGAGTAAACTGCGCAATGGCGGATTTCCGCTCCTCAGACCCACAGTCCGGCCCCTCTGCCCTTCAACCCGATCCATCGACCGTATCAACGCGGCCGTCAGATCCGACGCGACTAAATGTACTATCGCTCCACAGCACGAAGGCACCGCCAGCGCCAGCACCTGTAACTGCATCAACCAATCGTTGGTCACTCATCCGGTTCCTTCGCCGAGCCATCCGCACACTCGTGCTCATCACGTTCGCAGCCGCACTCGCCATCTTTCTAGCCATCGTGGGCTATCGCTGGATCGACCCACCCACCTCGACACTCATGCTCGGCCAAAGACTTCTCGGCATCCCCATAACTCAATCCTGGCGCCCACTCTCCGCCATTTCCCCAAATCTCGCCCGCGCCGTCATTATGAGCGAAGACGCCGGTTTCTGCCGTCATCGCGGCGTCGATTGGCGCGAGTTGGAAGCCGCCTATGAACGCGGCCAAGACGGCGGCAGCCTTGGCGGCGGCAGCACCATCTCCATGCAGGTCTCTAAAAATTTATTCCTCTGGCCCTCGCGCAGCTATCTCCGCAAAGCCATTGAAATCCCCATTACATTAACCGCCGAAGCCCTCTGGCCTAAAGCCCGCATGCTGGAGGTTTATCTCAACATCGCCGAATGGGGCCCCGGCATTTTCGGCGCCGAAGCCGCCGCCCGGGCGTATTTCAACAAACCTGCCAGCGCCCTCAACGAACGCGAAGCAGCACTTCTCGCAACCGCCCTTCCCACGCCGCTCACCCGCAATCCGCGCACACCAAGCGACCTCCACCGTCGCCTAGGCGCCAACATCGAAAACCGCATGCGCGCATCAACCTCACACATCCAGTGCCTCCCACGCGCAACCAAGGCGTCTTAGCCAGCCGCAAATTCTCGGTTGCGCCACCGCGCGGTGTGGGCTAAGGCATCACGCGTCCGCATCGATTGTGTCGGACCAGCCTTGAAAGAGATGCAGCCCGGTCAAAAGATCAGCTGTAAAATCAACGGCTTGCTGCGGTAGCTCAGTGGTAGAGCACACCCTTGGTAAGGGTGAGGTCAAGAGTTCAATCCTCTTTCGCAGCACCAGCATTTTCAATAACTTAGCTATTTTCTTTGGTGCAGCTATCATCTGCGGTCTCGTGCCGACGTGCGAACCATCAAAATCCCCCGTGAACAATCAATCCCAGGCTCAATGCCCACTCCCCAACCAACCCCACCGCTCCCGCGCCTCACACTCGTCCTCGGCGGCGCCCGCTCAGGCAAAAGCACCTACGCCGAAAATCTTCTCCGCGACGCCCCCATTGCTCCACTTGTGATCGTCACCGCCGAAGCCCATGACGACGAAATGCGCGCCCGCATCGCCAAACACAAATCCGACCGCGACCCCACCTGGCAAACACGAGAAGCACCAATCAAGCTCCCCGCAATCATTACGGAAGAGAGCCAAACAGCACGCCCCATCCTGGTCGATTGCCTAACCCTATGGCTGTCCAACCTGCTCCTCATCGATGCCGATCTCGACCGCGCCACAGCTGACCTGATCGCCGCAGTGCAATCCTCGAACTGCCCCATTGTTCTTGTCTCAAACGAAGTCGGCCTCGGCATCGTGCCAGACAACGCGCTCGCCCGCCGCTTCCGCGACGCCCAAGGCCGCCTCAATCAACGCCTCGCACAACAGGCAGACCATGTCGTCTTCATCGCCGCAGGATTACCTCTCACGCTGAAATAGCGGGCCTCACAAAGGCTTAAGCGTCAAACGCAACACCCGCCCTTCCGGATGATCAGTCAAAACATATATAGCCCCGTCTGGCCCCGCCCGCACATCGCGGATTCGCTCACCGAGACTACCGAGCAACTTCTCCTCCCCCACAATCCGCTCCCCATCGAGTATCAACCGCGTCAGATGCGACCCCGCCAGCGCCCCCACAAACAAGTTGCCCGCCCACTCCGCGAAACGCGCGTGCGTATAAAACGCCATTCCCGACGGCGCGATTGACGGATCCCAATAATAAATCGGCTGCTCCATCCCGGCCTTAGTCGCCCCCTCACCAATCCTCGCGCCGGAATAATCAATGCCGTACGTAATCACCGGCCAGCCGTAGTTCTTCCCCGCCTGCGGAATATTGATTTCATCGCCACCCCGCGCACCATGCTCGACCGTCCACAGCTTCCCCGTCACTGGATGCAGCGCTGCCGACTGCGGATTGCGATGTCCGTAACTCCAAATCTCCGGCCGCGCACCACCCCTACCCACAAATGGATTATCCCCCGGCACGCCACCGTCGCGCGTGATCCGCACCACCTTGCCGTAGTGCTTACTGAGATCTTGCGCGGTATCGCGTTGAAACCGTTCGCCCAGGGTCACAAACACATGCCCATCGCGCGCCATCACTAGGCGCGACCCGAAATGATTGCCCCCGCTCGTCGCCGGCTCCTGCCGAAAGATCACGCGCACATCGTCCAACGTGCCCCCATCGCTCCGCAATAAAAGTCGCGCTCGCGCGACTGCTGTC
>JABFRJ010000535.1 GCA_013141255.1 Hyphomicrobiaceae bacterium | reverse complement strand
GACGGGGGCATTGTGAAGATGATCCTTGTTCGCAATGGTGACGTCGTCAAGAAGGGCGATGTGGTCGTCAAGCTCGATGAGACGAACCTGCTCGCAAACCTTGAAATCTACCGCAATCGCATCCGCGAGATGGTGGCGCGGAAGTCGCGACTGGAAGCCGAGCGCGACGATAAGAGGGATATTGATTACGACGATGCGGTTCTCGCCACGTTGAGCATAATGCCCGACAAGATCCATAAAGACACGCAGCAAAATCTTTTTGACGCCCGCCGCGCAACACGGGTGGGGCAGGCCGAACAATTGCGAGAAAAAATCGCCCAGCTCAATAGTCAATTAAAGGGTGTGGACAGTCTCATCGAGACCAAGAGCTCCCAGTTGGAATTGGTTGAAAAGGAGCTTGAGGGGGTTAGGTTTTTGTTTGAACAGGGTATCACGACGCAAACTCGGCTGGTGGCACAGGAGCGCGCCCGGGCCGATCTTGTCGGACAATTGGCGGAGCATCATGCCGAAATGGGGCGGGTGCAGAACTCCATCCGCGAAGCCGATGTGGGCATCGTGCAAGTGGACCGCCAGTTCAAGGAAAGCATTCTTACAGATCTGCGCGAAGCCATGAGCCAGCTCGAGGATCTGAAGCAGCAAATTACGGCGACGGCACGTCAACTTGAGCGGATCGAGGCTAAGGCGCCAGCCAGCGGCATTGTGCACGAACTGGCCATCAATACCGTCGGTGGTACGATCCCGCCCAATGCGACGTTGATGCAGATCATCTCAACCGATGATGGTCTCGACGTGGAGGTCTCGGTCGAGACGCACGCGATTGACCAGATTGCCATCGGCCACGACGCGGCACTCCGGTTCTCGGCCTTCAATCAAAGAACAACGCCTGAGATCTTCGGCAAAGTCGAACGCATTTCGCCGACGAGCGTGGTTGACGAAAAGACTGGCGCAGCATTCTACCGCGTTGGCATTGCCGTCACACCCCAAGAAATCGCCCGCCTCGGCGCCAGCGCCCGCATCTTGCCGGGCATGCCGGTCGAAGCCTTTATAGAGTCGGAAACACGCACGACGTTATCGTATCTGATCAAGCCGCTCAGTGATAATTTTTGGCGTGCCATGCGGGAACGCTAACACCGCTCGCTGTTGTGGTATTTCGGGAACAGCCGCGCGGCACCTCAGCATCAACTGTGCACGGCTGTGGACGCCCCTGGGTAAGGTATGCGAATTCAAGGACAGTATGATTGCTGAGTAATCGTCCTATTGCCGTGAAGTTTGTTGGCGTTGATCGGTAAAAGTGTGAAGAGCGTTTGGAATTCCACGGCGGCAAGGAGCCACGGCCTTTCTTGGCGTGTGCTCACGTGTGCCTTAGCAATTGTGCTAACGCTTGCGCTCATCGGCTCAACCGCCTCCGCAGAGACATTATCCAACGCCCTTGCCGCCGCCTATCGATCCAATCCGAAACTTGATGCCGCGCGCGCCACGCTACGGGCGACCGATGAAGAAATTGCGCGCGCCCGGTCTGGCTATCGGCCAACGCTGTCGGGATCTGCCGACGTGTCCCATGAGCGCTCCACGGTCAATTCATCAGCTGGGACCAGTAGCAGCGTAACCAGTCCGCGCGGCTACTCTGTGAAGGCCACCCAACCCCTGTTTTCCGGAGGTCGCACGCTGAACGCCGTCAACGAAGCCGAGGCAACGGTGAGAGCCGGACGGGAACTTTTGCGCACCGTCGAGCAGACGGTTCTTCTGGATGCCGCAACTTCCTACATGGACGTCATACGGGATGCGGCCATCCTGGGGCTAAGGGAGAACAATATCACCGTTCTCAAAAAGGATCTCCACGCGACGCGTCAGCGCTTGAGCGTTGGTGACGTGACGCGGACAGACCTCGCACAAACAGAAGCACGGTTGGCCGCGGCGATTTCGGCTACAGAGGCGGCGCGCGCCACTCTAAAAATCAGTCGCAGCAACTTCGAGCGCCATATCGGCCATCCACCGTCAAAGCTCATCGAACCGAAGCTTGACGCCAAGCGCCTGCCGAAGGCCGTCGAGGAGGCAGTTCGAACGGCCGAGCGTGAGCACCCGGCTATCGTGGCAGCGTTTTACCGTGAACAGGCCGCACGATCGACGGTCGATCGGATCTGGGGGGAGTTACTGCCGTCGATGCAACTGGAGGCGACCTATAGCAGGCGGCTCGAGCCGTCCTCGCAAATCGATGCCTCCTCGACGACGACTGTGATTGGTCGCTTGTCGGTCCCGCTTTACTCCGGCGGTGAAGTTGAAGCGCGCGTTCGCCAGGCTAAACACACGCATATCGGTCGAATTCAAGAAATCCAACAGTCTCGACAAGAGATCAGCAGCTCGGTGATCGCAGCGTGGGCGCAGTTCTCTGCGGCAAAGGCTCAACTTATATCCGATACGGCGCAGTTGGCGGCGACCCGTGTTGCCCTGTCCGGCATCCGTCAGGAGGAAAAGGCCGGACAACGCACGCTGTTGGATGTGCTCAATGCCGAGCAGGACATGCTCAACGCCGACGTGATCATTTCGACGACGCGCAGAAACATCATCGTCACAGCCTACACTTTGCTCGCCGCTATCGGTCGGTTGAATGTGCAAGAAATTGGCAGTGTCGCTAATGTCTACGATGCCGAAGTGCACACCAACGAGGTGCGGCATCAATGGCGCGGCAGTTCAATCACACATCGGCTGGAGTCGTGGACAACTGAAGTTAAGCCCGCGACCAGGTGAGTGTCGATCGCGGCGCATGATTTACTACCAAAAAAAGTTCGTTTAGGCTCTCGCGTTTCGCATTCGTGGGTGGCTGATTGAGTTAGGTCGCTTTCGAGGTCGGGTGCCTGGTGGCGCGCGACGATGCGTTGTGCGACATCCGTAAGCATTGCCTCAAAGCACGGGGTCAGGGATTGACGGGAGCTGCTTTCCAGTTCCACGGCAGTAGCTCATTGGGTCTACTGGTTGAGTGTCTCGCCGCCATGCGGGCGAGAACATCGGTCAAGTACACGTAGGGTTCGACGCCATCTCGCGCGCGAGTCGGACGGCCATAAAGCTGCAAGCGGTGCCGTCGACTTTCGCCGCCGGTTGTTTTGGAAATATGCGCTGCTGTTTGCGGGCGTGACCTCCATAGCTCTTCTTGACACTGGGCGAGGCACGCGCAGTGCTGACCCACTGGCGCCAGGACTACAACGCTGTACGACCACGTTCAGCTCTCGCCAACCAGACACCGGAGGTGTTCCACGTTTATACGAAACCCCTTGCCATGACTGCCGATCAAGGTCAGAAATTTTGTCCACCACTGTCCTTATGACCGGCAGAGAGAAGAGTCTCAGACCATTGTCTTTACGGAACCATGAAGCCTCGGAAAATATCCGTGTTCCAGTTGGTGAGTTCACGGCGTGCGTGATCGAGCCCAAAATAGTGGTACTCGTTCGGCAGTTCGTCACGCATACGATCGTTGAAATTCTCGATATATCTGTTCTGTATCGGCTTACCGGGGGTGATACAATGCCAATCAATCCGGCATTCGGACGCCCACGCGAGGATCGCATTCGACGTAAGCTCGGTGCCATTATCTGAGAAGATCATGCGCGGCTTGTGGTATAGTCGATCTTATAATTGGTGTGGCAATGACATTTCTTATACACTGAATTGACATCGCAACGGAACGAGCATGGTGCGCGAAAGCTTTAATACTTGCCGGATCCCCAGTACGAGCCAGCAATGATGCACTTAAATATTGCGCGCGATTGTGAACGTATGCTCAATGAATGACGTCAAATTACTCTTTTACTCGGGTCACGAAGTTGGCCCACGACTGCATCAACGTGCGCCTTTTCTCAAAGAATGTAGTGCGAAGGTAAGCAGCGCGAACTTTGTTGGGATCGGTGTGCGCAAGTGCTGCTTCGCTGATATCGTCGGGAACGCCTGTCTCGGCGGCCCAAGTCTTAAAGGAGGTGCGAAAACCATGTGCAGTTGCTCGCTGACTGAACCCCATGTCGTGTAACATCTTGGTGAATACCATATCTGAGTAGGCCTTGCCCTTAACGTTTGGGAAGCATATTTGGCTTTCGGGATAAGCAAGGCGTGCCATCTTAAGGATCGATATCGTTTGATCTGATAACGGTACCGAATGTTCGTTGCGCACTTTCATGCGTGCTGCACCGATTGTCCAAACGCGTCCAAGCATGTCGATTTCGTTCCAGGTCGCGCCGCGGGCTTCGCCGCTGCGAACGGCGGTGAGGATCAAAAACTCGAATGCCAATCGGCTCGTCAGCGCGCCGTTCCGATTTCGTAGAGTTTGCAGGAACGATCCAACTTCATCATAGGGCAGCGCTGCGTGATGGGATTTTGCGCCTCGCTTCTGTCCGAGTTCGCGGGCCACACCTGTGCACGGACTAGCTTTGTCGCGCAGTTCGCGCGTGATGGCTGAAACGAAAACGGCGTCGATACGCTGTAATACCCGCCGCGCTGTTTCTTCTTTGGTGGTCCAAATCGGTTTGAGTAGATCGATGATTTCACCCGGCTTAATGTCGGCGATAGGGCGGGCGCCAATGAGTGGTAGCACGTAAGTGCCCATCGTCGAGATCCACTGATCGCGATGTTTGCCGCTCGAAAGCTGTGCCTCCTTGATTAGCCAATAGGTTTGCCAACATGACTTGAAGGTGGCGACCGCTAAGGCCGTGGGCTCAATGGCAGGGGCGGCGGGCGGTAAGACGTGTCGGATTGGTCGTTTGGTTCTGGGATCGCGACCTTGGGCCACGGCTTTGCGAATGTCGTGCGCTTTGTCGCGTGCTTCAGCTAAAGGCAGGATTGCAGCGGGTCCAAGACTGAGGTCGCGCCGCACCCTGCAAATGGTGATGCGCATGATCCAGGTTCGGCATCCGTTGGGCATGATGCGCAATCGAAGGCCGCCTCCGTCGACGTAGACGCCTGGTATATTGCAGGTTCGGACGAATGCGGAACTGAGGCGGTGTTGAGCGCTTTGTCGGGCCATAAAAGTTCCCCCCAAAGTTCCCCCATTAGGTGTGGATCAGGAGATGCTGGCTGAGATACGGGCAGACAGCATTTGCTCCCTTACTGTCCACGTAGGGTCGATGCTGGATTGTACCAAATTGTTGATTTAACGGCAAATTATCGACTGGGACAGACGCGCGCATACGCGTCTGGACAACGCGGGCGAACTTGCCTGTGTCGGGGTCAGTTGAGAACAAATAGGGGGGCTGGCGGAGATGGTGGGATTCGAACCCACGGTACGGTTTCCCGCACACACGCGTTCCAGGCGTGCGCCTTAAACCACTCGGCCACCTCTCCTTGTGCGCGCGCGGACTATAGTCACACATCGGCTTCGTGCAAGTGCAATCGGTGTTGATGCTGCACTGCTA
>JABFRJ010000256.1 GCA_013141255.1 Hyphomicrobiaceae bacterium | reverse complement strand
CAATTGGCTGACGCGCAACCGGGCTTTGATCAACGCACCAACGAACCGTTGATTTCGTTCCGCTTCAACCAAGCAGGCGCGCGCATTTTTGGGCGCGCGACGCAGGAGAATGTAGGGCGCCGCTTTGCTATTGTGCTCGACAACAAAGTGATCTCGGCGCCGGTCATTCGCGAGCCAATTCTCGGTGGCACGGGACAGATTTCAGGCAACTTTGATGTGGCTTCGGCCAATCGTTTGGCGGTGTTGCTGCGCTCCGGCGCGCTGCCTGCGCCATTGACGATTGTGGAAGAGCGGACGGTGGGGCCGTCGCTCGGGGCTGACAGTATCCGCGCCGGTAAAATCGCGACCTACATCGGGGCGGCGCTGGTTGTCGGTTTCATGTTGTTTGCCTATGGGCTGTTTGGCATCTTCGCCATCATCGCGGTGGCGGTAAACATTGCCATGATCGTCGCTGTGATGGGCTGGCTTGGCGCGTCGCTGACTTTGCCGGGTATTGCAGGCATTCTGCTGACCATCGGCATGGCAGTTGACGCGAACGTGTTGATTTACGAGCGTATCCGCGAAGAGTTGCGCAACAAAAAGACCCCGATAGCAGCGATTGAAGCTGGATTCAATCGGGCCTTTTCAACCATCGTGGACGCCAATTTGACCACGCTGATCGCGGGCATCGTGATGTTCATGCTTGGCTCCGGCCCAATCAAAGGCTTCGCAGTAACTCTGTCGCTTGGCATCATCACCACAGTGTTCACAGCCTTCACCGTGACGGCACTGCTGGTGTCGTGGTGGGTTGCATCGCATAGCTCTAAGAAAATTCCGGCACCGCTCTGACGCGTCAAGAGGACTGAAATCATGGCCTTCTTTAAAGGTGTCGACTTCTTCCCGCACGGTGTGCGGCTGCCAATCGTCAAGAACCGTCGATTCTTTATCGGCATTTCTTGGGCGTTGGCGATCTTGTCGCTGTTGCTGATGGTCACGAAGGGGCTGAACTTCGGTGTCGACTTCAAAGGCGGTTCGATTCTTGAGGTACGCTCGAAAACGGGACCGGTTGATCTCGGCAAGTTGCGCGATCTTGGCAACGGGCTCGGGATCGGTGGCCTGCAGGTTCAAGGTTTCTCGATTCCGACCGACGCGCTGATCCGTATTGAAGCGCAGGCGGGGGGAGACGATGCGCAGCAAGCCGCAACCAAGAAGCTCACCGACGCGCTTGGTGGTAATTTCGAAATTCGCAACGTAGAAGTCGTGGGACCTGCGGTTTCGAGCGAACTGAAGAGCGCTGGCATCTGGGCCGTGGCGATTTCGTTGCTCGGTATTTTGGCTTATGTTTGGTTTCGATTTGAGTGGCAATTTGCGGTCGCCGCCGTTTTGGCGTTGGTGCACGACGTTTTCATCACGTGCGGTGTGTTTGCGTTCATGCGCTATGAGTTTGATCTTTCTGTCGTGGCCGCGCTGCTGACACTCGCTGGGTACTCGGTCAACGATACGGTTGTTGTGTTCGATCGTATTCGTGAGAACATGCGCAAGTATAAGAAAATGTCGCTGTGGGAGTTGATTGATCTTTCAGTCAACGAGACGCTGTCGCGTACGATTTTGACGGCGGGCACGGTGTTTCTGGCGGTTCTGGCGCTTTATGTGTTCGGAACGGAAGTCATTCACGGTTTCTCGTTCGCTATGTTGTTCGGAGTCATTATCGGTACTTGGTCGTCGATTTTCGTTGCGGCACCGTTGTTGATTTTCTTCGGCTTGAAGCGCGACAACGAGAAAGCCGTTGAGAGCGGACTGGCTGCGGCGAAGGCGAAGTGATGTCACGGCGTCTGTGAGGCCGCGTTATGACCGAACAGCCAAAACCTGAGCGCAAAAGTGGCGCACGCTTCGACGGCTTTGTGCCGGTGCGAGCGCCGATTGATGCTTATGGTAATGGGGGCTTTCGGTTCGGCGATATGAGCCATCGGGGTTCGTTGCTGGCGCTGGCTGATGGCATGCACGCGTGGGGCATTGCGGTTGATGGTGCAGCCGATGATGCGGCCTTGCTTGCTATTCTTGCGAAACTCGAGATGCCGCAGTTTTTGCTGTTCGGCACGGGGCGAGCGCAAGTGTTTCCATCGCTCGCGGTGCGCAAAGCTTTTCTTGATCGGCACATCGGACTTGAAGTGATGGACACGGGTGCTGCGTGCCGCACGTATAATGTGTTGTTAGCGGAGCAGCGGCCTGTGATGGCTGCCTTTATCGCGGTTGATTGAGGGTGCTGAGATGCTGTCGGCTCCCAGTGCTGGCCGCGACGTATTGGAGCGCGCGCGCGCGGGCGAGGCTGAGCGTTATTACGCGGCGCTGTTGGCGGGGGAACCACAGCGTGCGGCGCTCCTGGCCATCGCTGCATTTTCGGCTGAACTCAGGCACATCCCGTTTGCGGTCAAGGAACCTGTGATGGGGGAAATTCGACTGCAATGGTGGCGCGATACGCTCGAACAATTGCAGCTGGGCGCGGTTGTTGGGCATCCGATTGCGGATGGGTTGGGGCGGGCGATTGCTGCCTATCAGTTGCCGTTGCCGATGTTGCACGCCATGACGGAAGCGCGTGCATTTGATCTATATGCCGATCCGATGCCGGACGAGGCGTCGCTTGAGGGGTATCTGTCGAAGACAGAGGCGACTGCGTTTGCGCTGGCGCTGAGAGTGCTTGGCGTATCGGCGGAGCGTGCGGATGCGCTGGCGAACCCTGCGGGGCGTGCGTTCGGTTTGGCGCGGATGTTGGCGCGGGTGCCCGAGTATGCTGCACGAGGCAAACTGTTGTTGCCGCAAAGCCGCTTGGACGCGGCAGATGTTTCTGCTGTGGATATTCTGGCGGGGCGCGGCGGCGCTGGCGTGCGGCGGCTGTTCACGCAGGGGTGCGCGGATATTGAACGCGCGGGTGCCGCAGTGTGGCCACAAATGGCTTTACTGTCCCGCTCGGAGCGGGTGGCGGTGTTGCCGTTGGCTGTGTTGTCGGCCTATACGACGGCAATGGGTCGGCCTAACGCATCGTCATTAAGGCGACCGATTGAAGTTTCGCCATGGGCGCGCGTCGTGGGTATAGGGATGGCTCACTACTTGGGTCGTTTCAGAGCGCGGGGGAGCTAATTCAACGAAGCGCGGTCGTGCGGAGTTGGACTGCTTCGTTTGGCGTGTCGGGAGATGTGTATGCGGTTTCGCGGGTTCTCTGATTTTGGTTTGCTACTTGGGCTATCTGTATTGGCCGTGATCGCGCCGCTGACGCGGGCTGTGGCTGAGCCGCAGATTCAATGGCGCGTTGCTAATTCTTTTCGCTTTTTTCTTGATCCGGCTGATACCGAAGTTCACCGCGCCACTTATGAGGCGTTAAGCGACGATGAGCGCAAAGCGCCGGTACTGAGTGCGGAGCGGGCGCTGTCTGAACGCCATGCCGAAGGCTGGGCGTCGACGATGCTCGGCAATACCTGCTGGAATGCGCAGCAGAACCAGCACAGATGTCCGGACGTTGGCAGTTACATCAATCCGAAGAGCCACAAGATCCGTGCCGAGGTGCGTGAATTGCCTGAGGGGGAGACGGTTGATTGTGTGTGGCGCACGACGCCGCTGAGTGGCCGCGGGAGTGGTGGTACTGTAACTGTACCCTGCAACGTCGCGGTTGAACTTGAGGTGCCTTATCCTGCGGGTGCTCGCGTCGTTGTCGAGGTTGGTGGGCAGAAAGTTGCTGCGACTGAAGCGGTGGTGCAGGACCTTTTTATCGTAGGTTTTGGCGATAGTTTTGGCTCGGGTGAAGGCAATCCCGATGTGCCGGTACGGTTCTCGCGCGAGCGGGGCGCTGACTATGGTTTGCGCACGAAAGAGGTTGCGCTCGCTGGTTATCCGGCGCGCGTCGGCGCTTGGGAAAAGATTGGTGATCAGAAATTCATCGATGAGAATGCGCGCTGGCTCGATCAAGCGTGTCATCGGTCACTCTATTCGCATCAGTTGCGCGCGGCGTTGCAGTTGTCGGTAGAAGCGCCGCAGCGGGCGGTGACGTACGTTGGTCTGGCGTGTTCGGGGGCGGAGACGACGTTCGGGTTGTTCTTGCGTTATAAAGGCCACGAGTGGGTGCCGAACCCGCCGCAATTATCGCAGATTTCATCACTCGCCGATGCGCAGTGTGCGGGTGTTGAGGCGACGGCGTATGATCTGCCCGAGGCCTATCACATGAAGGAGCGGGTGCCTGAGCTCAAGGGCGGGCTGGTGCTCAAGAAGTGCGACCTCAAGCAAGCGCGGAAAATTGATCTGCTGTTCTTGTCGGTGGGGGGCAATGACATGGGGTTTGCGCGGCTTGTTGCCAATGCTGTGCTAGCGGATCAATCGTCGTTGCGCAGTCTCGGCGGGTGGTTTGGGCAAGTGCATGGGCCGACGGAAGCGCAGGCGCTTCTGGACGTGTTAGGTGATCGCTACAAGTCGCTCAATCGCGCGTTTCATTCGATTTTGCATGTGCCGTGGAACGAGAGCGACCGCATTGTGCTGACCGGCTATCCGCCGATGGCGGCGCTTGAGGATGGCAAGTCGGTTTGTCCCGATGGGCAGGCGGGCATGACGGTGCTGCCTGACTTTGCGATGAGCCAGAAGAAGGCGCGGGAAGCTGGTGTTGCAGCCGAGCGGTTGAACGCGATCATGGCGACGAGTGCGAAAGAGCATAATTGGTCGTTTGTCGACGCGCATCGCCGTGACTTCCAAGGGCGAGGGCTTTGTGCCGGGTGGGCCGATATGGCGCTTAACTCAGCCGACGATTTGCGATTGCCGATCCAGCGCGATGGGAAATGGGAGCCCTACAACCCTGCGGATTGGCGGGCCTATGCCTCGCGGCAGCGCTGGTTCCGGACGCCGAACGACGCGTTCATGACGGGGCATTTTCATGTGCCGCAGGGCATGATGCAGACGGTGCTGAAGGCGCAGGGGTATAACTGGGTGCAGCTGTTGCTGGCGGCGACGTATTCGGGGGCCTTCCATCCGACAGCCGAAGGGCATGCAGCGATTGCTGACGCTCTGGCGGCGCGGTCGCGTGGGATTATCGAGAAGTACGCCTCGCGCGGCCAGCGCCGGGCAGAGCAATAGGGCAGAGCAATAGGGCTGGGCAGTAGGGGGGCTGTGTAGGAACTCTGAGTGAGCGCTCTGGGTAGGGTCTGGGTAACGGTTTAGCAATTTGATAGATGCGCGTGTGAACCTAGTCTGCTAAAGCCGCGCTGCACTTAGATGTTTGGACTGTGATGTTTAGGCTGGGCACATGGCGAAGTACGACTGCACGAAATGCCCGGGGTTCTGTTGTTCCTATCCGGTGATCCCGATTAATAAGGCGGACGTGACTCGCCTGGCCAAGCATTTCAAGGTGCCGTTTGAGACGGCGAAGAAGCGTTTCACCAAGGC
>JABFRJ010000302.1 GCA_013141255.1 Hyphomicrobiaceae bacterium | reverse complement strand
GCTTCCGCTCAGATAACAATGCAATTTCGGTGTCTTCAACCCGAATACTCCCCGACGTCGGATCAACCAGCCGCGCAATACATCGTGCAACAGTCGATTTGCCCGATCCCGACTCCCCCACAATGCCAAGCGTTTCGCCGCGTCGCACTTGAATTGACACATCCGAAACTGCCTTCACAATCCGGCCCGATCCACCAATCAATCCCGCGCCACCGTAGGTTTTGTTCAAAATCGTAGTCTCAAGCGTCACCGCGCCCAGCACAGGCAACCGCTTGGGAGGGATCAAGCTCGGCACCGCACCAATCAGCATTTTGGTATAAGCTTCGCGCGGTCGCAGCAGCACATCGTCGCGCGTCCCCTGCTCCACGATACGTCCATGCTGCATCACCACCACGCGGTCCGCAACTTCCGAAACCACTCCGAAATCGTGCGTCACGAACAGCACGCCAGTATTCTTGCGCGTTTGCATTTCGCGCACGAGTTTTAGGATTTGCGCTTGCGTCGTCACATCGAGCGCCGTCGTCGGCTCATCCGCAATCAGAACGGCCGGATCAAGCACCAACGCCATTGCAATCATCACGCGTTGCCGTTGCCCGCCCGACAATTGGTGCGGATACGCGTCGATCATCTGCAGCGGATCAGGCAGATGCACCGCTGTCATCATCTCCAACACCCGCGCGCGCCGTTGGCCAGCATCAAGCGAGGTATGAATTTCGAGGACTTCCGCGATTTGATCACCAACCCGCTCAACCGGATTAAGTGCCGTCATCGGTTCTTGGAACACCATGCCGATACGCTTCCCACGCACCCGCCGCATATCCGTCTGGCTCTTGCCGACGAGTTCCTCGCCCTCAAGCTTGATCGACCCCTTCTCGAGCAGCAATTGTCCTTTGGCAAGTAGGCCCATGACCGCTTGCGACGTGACGGACTTGCCCGAACCAGATTCTCCAACCACACACACGATTTCATTCGGCGCAACCGACAACGTAATATCTTGGATCGCGTGGGTTCGATCCCCGCCGCCAGCGATTGCAACGCTCAATCCCGTAATTTCAAGTGCATTGCGCGCCACGTTACACCCGCTTCGCCATTTTGGGATCGAGCGTATCGCGCAACCCATCGCCCAACATATTGACGGCCAACACAGTCAAACCCAGGAATATTCCCGGATAGAGAATGTTGTGCGGATAGAGCCGGAAGAACTGCCGCCCCTCAGACATGATATTGCCCCACGTCGGCGTCTCTGGTGGCACGCCAATACCAAGGAACGACAAAATCGCCTCCACCAAAATCGCCGACGCGCAAATGAAGGTCCCCTGCACAATCAACGGCGCAATGGTGTTTGGTAGAATGTGTCGCCAAAGCAATTTGAGTGTCGGTGTGCCTGTTGTAATCGCAGCTTCGACATAGGGCTCTTCCCGCACACTCAGCACCACCGAGCGCACTAGTCGCACGACGCGCGGAATTTCCGGCACTGTGATCGCTAAGATCACCGCACCAAGTCCAGCACGGAACAGCGACACCAATGCAATCGCCAGCAGAATGGCCGGGATCGCCATCAATCCGTCCATGACGCGCATTATGATCGGATCAAGCCAGCGAAAATACCCTGACGCCACCCCAATCAAAAGCCCAATGACGATCGATATAAACGCCACCGTAACGCCCACTAGAATTGACACCCGCGCCCCATAAAGAACGCGACTGTAAATATCTCGCCCAAGACTGTCGGTCCCCAACCGATGCTGCACCTTCACCTGCGTGCCATCATCCAAGCGTTTGTTACTTTCAGCGCCCGGTAACTTATTGCGCGCAATCGGATTGATTTCAGTCGGGTTCATTGCACCAAGGAATGGCGCCGCCAATCCAATCATAATCATCAGCGCCACAACAATGCCGCCAATCCTTACCGACGTATTTTGCAACGCCCGGCTCAAAGCACCAGGACGCGACGACCGCTTGCCAACAGTGGGCGGCGCGGTCAACGGCGATGTTGGTACAGAAAGATTGTTGGAAGTATCGACCATGTCGCCCTCAGTACCGGATGCGCGGATCAAGGAACGTGTAGGCGACGTCGACCAGCAGATTGACCATCACATAAACGAACGAGAACAAAAGAATGACGGCCTGAATAGTTGGGAAGTCGCGTGCCAAAACCGCGTCGACCGTCAACCGCCCAAGCCCAGGGATCGTGAACACGCTTTCCGTCACCACCACGCCACCAATCAACAACGCCACACCAATCCCAATCACCGTCACAATTGGCACCGCCGCATTGCGCAGCGCATGTCGAAACAGCACAACCCGCTCCGATTGCCCCTTCGCCCGCGCCGTCCTGATGTAATCCTCCCCGAGCACTTCCAACATGCTCGTCCGCGTCATGCGCGCAATCAAGGCGACGTAGATCACGGCCAGCGTGAGCGACGGCAGCACCAATCGATAAAGCCACCCCCCCACACCTTCGCCGATCCGTTGATACCCCTGCACCGGCAGCCAGTTGAGTTGAATTGAAAATATGTAAATAAGCACATACCCGATCACGAACGCCGGCACCGAGAATCCCATGACCGAGAACCCCATCACAATACGGTCGACCCACGTCCCATGCTTATAGGCGGCCAACACACCGAGCGGAACCGCGACTGAAATTGCAAGCAAGATAGTCAAAATGGAAAGTGACAGCGTCGGTTCAATTCGGTCCGCAATCAACGAAGCCACCGTCTTTTTAAAAAAGAAGCTCTCACCCAAATCGCCTTGCAGCAACCGTGTAAACCAGATCACGAACTGCTGCAGAATGGGCTTATCTAGTCCGAGACTAGCCCGGATCTGTGCCACTTGCTCAGCGCTCGCAGTGTCACCAGCAATGATCGCCGCCGGATCATTTGGCGTCAGCCGCAGCATCAAGAACACAAATACCGCGACAATCAGCATCACCGGAATGGTCGCAAGCAGTCGCTTCAGAATGAATGCAAACATCAATGCACCGCTCTATCCTAGTATCCGATCTTGAACCCTGACAGGTAGACCATCAATACTCGTCGTCCGCGACGTGATTTTTTCAAGCCGCACGACCGGATCCTGCTGGGCATGATACTTGGACAACGTCTGCCGCTCGGCCGCAAACGTCATGAATGGGACGCCCCAGCCACAACTCGTCTGCACACTCGCAACGTCGACGACGAAAATCTGCCGCGTCCCCGGCAACAATTTAAAACCCTGAGCAAGCGCACTCCACGCCTCGTCTTGCGGCAGCACTGCCCGCCCCGTCCCATAAACGCGCAAGATCAGCGCTGGCTGATCAAACGCACAGAACATCAACGTAATCCGCCCATCAGCCGCCAGATGAGCATGGGTCTCATTGCCTGACCCGCTAACGTCGAGATACGCAACGCGCACCGGCGACAAAACACGAAAGCAATCCATCCCCTTTGGGCTCAAATTGATCCGAGCATCAGGCGCAGACGTCGCGACAAAGAAAACCGGCTGCTTGCCAATAAACGCGCTATGATCATCGGAGAGTGCAGTAAAGAAGTCTGCCATACTGCAACTCCCCGATCACCTCGATTGCAACTTACTTCAACTCGACATTCCAGAACGCAGGCGCTGGTGTTGAGAGGAAACCAACCACCCGCTTGTGATGCGCCTGTGGTTGATACCACTGACCAAGATACACGTGCGTCCCAACTTCTGACACGCGCACCTGGATCGCTTCGGCAATTGCCTTCTGCTTGGCTGGATCGGTCGCACGCGCAAACTCGTCGCGCAGCTTCTCGATACCCTCATCGCACGGCCAACCCCACGCTGCTTTCTCACACGACGCATTGAGGAACGCCGCCGATATCGGGTTCGTCACGTCAGCAGCAACCCAGCTCGTCAAAGCCGCGTTCCACCCGCCAGCACTCGGCGCGTCTTTCTTCACACGACGACCAACCAACGTCTGCCAGTCCATCGACTGCATATCAACTTTGAACCCAGCTTTTTCGAGCAAGCTCTTCGCCACTGGTGCCAGGTTGGTCAACACATCAAGATCGGTCGATTGCATCAACACAATCGGCGAGCCGTCATAACCGCCCTCTTTCAGCAACTCTTTGGCTTTGGCAAAGTTCGACGTGAACTTGTCTTCCATGCCCTTCTCAGTCGCAAGCGCCGTCCCACAAATGAACATTGCTTTGCATTCCTTGTAGTATTCGGGATTCCCGATCACACCATCAAGGAAGTCTTTCTGATTGAACGCGTAGAAGATCGCCTGCCGCACCTTCGGGTTATTGAACGGTGGCTGCGTCCAGTTCATCCGGAACACATATTGATTGCCGAGTGGACTGTAGTCCTTGACGACAATGTTCGGATCTTTTTTGTACAGCGGCACCAAGTCGTGCTTCGGCTGCTCAACAAAATCAATTTCGCCAGCGAGCAGTGCATTCGCAATCTGTTGCTGATCCGAAATCGCACGCCACTCGACGCGGTCCACCTTCACAACTTTACCACCCGCCAGACCCGAAGCCGGTTCCGCACGTGGTTTATACTTCTCGTTCTTGAGGTACACCGTTTTGTCGCCCGGCTTCCACTCATCCTTCTTGAAGATGAAAGGCCCCGATCCTGTAAAATCTTCAATCTGCTTCGTCGGATCGGTATCGGCCACGCGCTTCGGCATCATGAACGGCACATTCGACGATGGCTTGCCAAGACCGAGCAACACCAGACCTGTTGGCGATTTGAGTTTGATCACGATGGTCTTTGCATCAGCCGCAGCGATCGTATCAACAAACGACATCAGTTTCTGACCAACCGAGTCACGCGCGCCCCAGCGTTTGATCGACGCCGTACAGTCTTCTGCTGTCACAGGCGCCCCGTCATGCCACGCCAGACCGTCGCGCAACGTAATTGTGTGCGTCAACTGATCAGCCGAGACTTCGTGTTTCTCCGCCATCTGCGGCTTGATCGCGCCGCTCTCGTCTTGCGAGAACAACGTATCGTAGATCATATAACCGTGGTTGCGCACGATGTACGCCGTCGTCCAAATCGGATCGACAATCTTAAGATCGGAGTGCATGACAACGCGCAGCGTCTTACCTTGCGCCAGTGCCATCGATGCCGTCGCCGCCAACGCGGCAACTGCCGCTACAGCAAGCTTGGTAGTCTTCATGAAACTCATTCGAGGTCTCCCCAGGAACGCGATACCCTGAGCCTCAAAGCGACATGCTCTACGCCCGGCGTCCAAGCCCAGATTAGAGACTGTACAATTGACGAAAGTAAAGCCCGCTCCAGTCATTCGGACTGTTTCTTTTTTGCAGAAAGGCTGCCAAACCGGCATCATTAATCTTCGGCTTTGAAGGGCCGCGCAAGCAACCCCTCAATTGCCCGTTCAATACCCAACTGTCCTGCCACAATGGCACTGACCGCTTCTGCAATGGGCATCTCAATACCTTGCTCCCGTGCCGTGCGTACC
>JABFRJ010000136.1 GCA_013141255.1 Hyphomicrobiaceae bacterium | reverse complement strand
GATGGACGGGAAGCCGCCGCCGACGTCGACGCGGTCGAGCACAACACCTGCTTTGACGATCAGGCTACCGACATCTTCTAATGCGCGGCGATAGGCGTCGGGGGTGACGGTTTGCGAGCCGACGTGGAATGTGATGCCGAGCTTGCGGGCGACCTGCCGCGTTTTGGCAATGAGCTTCGCGGCCTTGGGGACGGCGATGCCAAACATGCGCTCGAGTGGCACGCCTGCGTCTTTATTGCCGGACACAGCGATGCGGACCCACAGCGTCAATTCCTTGGAGCCGCCGGTTTCGTCTTGGATCTTTTTTAATTCGTCGTCGCTGTCGAGGGAAAACGAGCGAACGCCGAATTCGTTGTAGGCGCGACGGATGGCGTTGCGCGATTTGACTGGATGCATGAAGTGCATCGCGGCGTCGGGGATGGAGGCCACGTCTTCGATTTCAGGCAGTGAGGCCACGTCGAAATGGCGAACACCGGCACCGTAGAGCGCGCCAAGCAAAAAGGGGGAAGCGTTGGCTTTTACGGCATAGGCGACGTCGCCGGGGAAGTTGGCGAGGAACCAGCGTGCGGCGGCGCCAGCGGCATGGGGGCGTAGGCCGAATACGGGGCGATCCGGGCGGCGGGCCGTGACCAATTCCAGCGCGGAGAGGAATTTTTCCATGATGGCGGGCCTTTGCCAGTCGGGTTGAACTTATGAACAGCTGCGCGGAGTACGAGTCCCGTTTAGCTCTCGACTAACTGGTCTGGACACATCGGGTGGATGTTCGAATGAAGCCGACACGCGGAAAATCACTTAAGATCAGGGGGGCTTGGTGTAAAGTGGGAAGTCTTATTTTGGGTGGAAATTCGCTGTTCGATTTGACAGTACGTGGTCTTGAAGGCCAAAACCTAACGCCATGATGACATCGATAGCAGGGTCTGTATCTCGATTTCGCCCAGGGGCCAGATTCATCACCTTTGAAGGTGGGGAAGGGGCTGGGAAATCGACTCAGATCGCGCATTTGGCGAAACGCCTTGAAGTGGCTGGTGTGGCGGTGAAAGTGACGCGTGAGCCGGGAGGGTCACCTTTTGCCGAAGAAGCGCGGCGCCTGTTGCTTGACCCGGCGCTGGCGCCCCAATCGGCTTTGGCGCAAGCGCTGTTGTTTTATGCGGCACGCGCGGACCATCTTGAGAGCACCATTCAACCTGCTCTTACTGCAGCGAAGTGGGTGTTGTGCGACCGCTTTTCGGACTCGACGCGTGCGTATCAAGGGGCGGCAGGCGGTGTTGAGGGGACTTCCCTTGAGATGTTAGATCGGCTTGTGGTTGGTGCACGACAACCTGACCTAACGATCTTGTTGGATATTGATCCTGTTGCCGGGCTGCAACGTGCGAATGCGCGGCGAGTGTCGGCGAGCCCTGGCGCTTTCGTGGTGGCTGATACATTTGAATCGCGGACGTTGGATTTTCATCAACGACTGCGCGCAGGGTTTTTGGAGATTGCCAAAGCTAATCCACAGCGCGTCGCGGTGCTTGATGCCTTTCAAAATGAATTGACGATTGCTGATCAGATTTGGCGGGCGGTAAGTGCGCGCTTTGGACTTGCGACTGGAGATGCGCGCTGATGGCGCGGGAACCGATTACGCAAGAGTTGGAAGCGGCACCGGAAGCTGACCGGCTGGGTGCATTCCCGCATCCGCGCATGACGAAGCATCTGTTCGGACACGACGCGATCGTGCAGATGCTGGCGGAGGCTGGACGCGGCGGACGTATGCATCACGGCTGGCTTTTGTCAGGACCGGAAGGAGTGGGCAAAGCGACGCTCGCGTATCATTTGGCGCGGTTTTTGCTGGCGCCTGAGGCTGATCGTGATGCGTCGCTTGGGCCGCTGGGCGTCAGGCCTACATCGACGGCGCAACGTCAGGTGGCGGCGCTGTCGCATCCGGGGTTGCTGCTGTTGAGGCGGCCTTGGGATTCCAAGACCAAGCGGCATGCGGCGGGTATTCCTATTGATGAAGTGCGGCGGCTGCGGATGTTTCTCGGACATGCGGCTGAAGCGGACGCTTGGCGCGTGGTGCTGGTTGATACTGCTGATGACTTGGCGGCGGCGGCGGCCAATGCGATCCTAAAATCGCTGGAAGAGCCGCCGCCACGAACCGTATTTATTTTGATTTCGTCAGAGCCGGGTCGATTATTGCCGACTATTCGCTCGCGCTGTCGGCGGCTTGATCTGGAAGGTCTCAACGATGAGGACCTGAAGCGCGCAGCGCAGCAGGCGATTGGGAATGCCGAAGACGCCAAAGTGCCGGAACCCAGCGATTGGGCGCAGCTGCTCTATCTAGCGCAGGGTCGCGCGCGACGGGCGTTAGCGGTGTCTTCATCGGGCGGATTAACGCTCTACACGCAAATGCGGGGTGTAGTCGAATTGCTACCGAAGCTCGATTGGGCTGCGGTGCACAAGCTGTCAGACGAATTGGCGGGCACGGCGGCTGAACAAAAGTTTGAGGCGTTTTACGAGTTCTTGCTGGACCTGCTCGCTCAACTTATTCGGACGCGCGCAACAGGCATAGGACCGGATATCGCTTTGGCCAAACGCCTTATCCCCGACGGGCAGTTGCCACGGGCGGCGGAGGCGTGGAGCGAGATTGTAGCGGCGAAGGCTCAGGCTATGGCGCTCAATCTGGACCGCAAGGCACTGATAATGGCAACGGTTGAAAAGATGGCTGTGGTGGCGCGGGGATAAGGACACTTTGGTTAAAGTTGGCGCCTAAGTATTCACCCAGTCGCTTCCCCTCGAAACCTATGATAATGATGGGATCTCAAAGAGGTCTCGCACTGATGATTGTCTGCACCCACCAGATCCTGATTTTTGGCTTTCCCGATCGAATGCGGTGAAACGCGCAGCTTTGCTGCGGCTTCTGGCGGTAAACCCACTTTTGCGTTCAAGCACCGTAGCGCATTGTCGCTCGACCGCTTATAGACGCTCCCAATTGTTCACAATATCAAACCCTGATCCAAACACCCTGATCCAAACATGGAGCCCTCCGACATGAGCGGGCATAAATTCTATATCACGACGCCGATCTTCTACCCAAACGGAGCGCCCCATATCGGTCACGGCTATACGGCCATCGCCACCGACGCCATCGCGCGCTTTGAGCGCCTAGATGGTAACGACGTTTTTCACCTAACCGGCACCGACGAACACGGCCTCAAGATGAAGCAAACGGCCATCAAAGACGGCATTACACCGCAGCAGTTGGCGGACAAGAACTCAGCGATTTTCCGTGATCTCATGGACGTACTCGGCACCGCGCACGATGACTTCATCCGCACGACCGAGCCGCGTCATCACGAAGCCTGCCAAGAGCTGTGGCGGCGGATGGAAGCTAAGGGTGACATCTATCTCAACAAGTACGCCGGATGGTATTCGGTGCGGCAGGAAGCATATTTCGACGAAGGTGAGACTACTGTCGGCGATGATGGCGTGCGTCGCGAACCACTCGGGTCGCCGGTTGAGTGGACCGAGGAGGAGACCTATTTCTTCCGCCTGTCGAAGTACCAAGATCAATTACTAACGCACTACGCGGCGCATCCGGATTTCATCTTGCCGCCAGAGCGGCGCAACGAAATCGTGAGCTTTGTCTCGGGTGGTTTACAAGATTTGTCGATCAGTCGCGGCACGCTTGATTGGGGCATTCCAGTGCCCGGCAATCCGAAGCATGTGATGTACGTATGGATTGACGCACTCAACAATTATGTGACGGCGACCGGCCTACTTAACAAAGGGGCGCACGCGCGCAAAAAATACTGGCCTGCGACCGTGCATATCATCGGCAAAGACATCACGCGGTTTCATGCTGTGTACTGGCCTGCATTTTTGATGAGTGCTGGACTGCTACTGCCGGAGCGCGTATTTGCGCATGGATTTTTGTATAACCGCGGCGAGAAAATGTCGAAATCGGTTGGCAACGTCGTCGATCCATTCGATTTAGTAAAAGCCTATGGCCGTGACGCCGTGCGGTACTTCTTTATGCGCGAAACAGCATTTGGCAGCGATGGCAGCTACAGTCACGAAGCCATCGTCAATCGCATGAACGCGGATCTTGCCAATGACCTTGGCAATCTGGCGCAACGCTCGCTGTCGATGATTGCGAAAAATTGCGACGGCAAGGTGCCAACCCCAGGCGCTTTAACCGAGGCGGACACGGCCATCCTCGCGCAGGCTGATGCACTGTATGCGACGAGCCGAGCAGCTATGGAGAAACAAAATATTAAGGGTTGGCTTGATGCGGTGTGGGGCGTGGTGGCCGATTGCAATCGCTACTTCGCGGGCGAGGAGCCGTGGGCAAAGACTAAGACCGATCCCGCGCGACGCGATACGATCCTCTACGTGACGGCGGACGTGGTGCGGCAGGTGGCAATTCTGGCGCAACCTGTGATGCCAGAGAGCACAGCAAAGCTGCTTGATTTGTTGGGCCAGGGCTCAGATCAGCGGGGGTTTACATCGCTGGGGGCTTCGCATCGGTTGGTTTCCGGTCTTGCGCTACCGGCCCCGTCGGGGGTGTTCCCGCGTTTTATCGATCCCGAGGAAGAGGCCAAGCGTGCCGGTCAGCCCAAACCGCAGAAGGGCGGCAAGGGGAAAACATCGTAATCAGCGCGCTGCTCGCGTCGTCAATGTTTTGACGGACTATTATGTGGCAATGTCGATCATGACGATAGTTCGGTGGGCGGAGGTACCCGCTAACACCTTGCTAACTACACCGAGCGCCAGTTGGTTGTGGTGGCGACTTGGTTGCAATTTGAATGGACTGTTTTAATCGCGCTGCAAGCGTAAGGAGGGATACTCGCCCGATCCAATCGAGCTGTATTTGGGGGCAGGCGTGGGTATGCAATGGCGCGTTTGGTTGTTTGCGATTGGTATTTGCCTTGCTGCCATTCGGATCGCGAGCGGCACCACACTCAACGTCTCTGGTACGACTGCTCTTACCGTGACCAGCGAACCGCATCGAATCGTACTTGCGTGGTCGGGGCCGGTGGAAGCGCCCATGCAGGCGAAACTCGCCGAGGCGTTGGAGCGCTTCGAAGATGACCCACGCAAGATTGTGTTGTCGCTGCATTCGCCGGGCGGACTTGTCCAGCACGGCCATCAAGTGATCAAGACCATTCGCAAAGCGTCGCATAAGCGGCCTATTGAGACCCTGGTTGAGGCTGGGAAGACCTGTGCGTCGATGTGTGTTCCGATCTATTTGGTTGGTGCTGAGCGGTCTGCGCATCCGAGCGCTCGATTTATGTTTCACGAAGTGCGGATCAAGCGTACTGCAGAATCCGACCACGCGATGCGAGACCTGCAACGCCGCGCACCTGGTGTCGATGTGTCGGCGATACAGCGGCAGGCTGAAGAACATTTCACCAATGAATTGTTTGACGAAGACTTAGGCCCGCGTGCGATCAATAAGCGTTGGCTTGAACGGGTGCGCAGCAAAATTCAAGGCCGAGATGCCTGGTTCACGGCACAACAACTCGTGAAAGAGGATTCCGGTGTCGTGTTCGCGCTTACCAAGTGATTCGACGCGGTACTTACGTAGATCTCAACTGACCGATCTTGATCGCTTGACAGCGGCACGTTAATTCGTCATCTCGCGCATTATGACCCTTGTAGACCACCACTGCCATTTGGATTTTCCGGATTTTGCATCAGAGCTTGATGCGGTCGTTGCACGCGCGGAGGCTGCGGGCGTGCAATACATAACGACAATTTCGACGCGCATTGCGAAGCATGACACCTATCGGGGGATTGCTGAACGCTATTCGAATGTGTTTTTTTCAGTCGGCACGCATCCGCATCAGGCGCATGAAGAACTCGATGTGCCGCTGAGTGCGATTATTACCAAGACGCAACACCCAAAATGTGTGGCGGTGGGTGAAGCGGGACTGGACTACTTCTATCAGAAGAGCCCGCGCGAGGCGCAAGCACAAGGATTTCGTTTGCATATTGCTGCGGCACGCGAGACCGGCCTACCGCTCGAAATTCATACACGCGATGCCGACGACGACACGATCGCCATCCTTGAAGATGAGATGGGAAAAGGTGCATTTAAGGCGGTGTTGCACTGCTTTACTGGCGGACAGAAACTTGCGGATCGGGCGGTTGCTCTCGGTCTTTATATCTCTGCCTCTGGCGTTATTACGTATAAGAAAAATGAAGACCTGCGGGCTATCTTCAAGACCGTGCCGCTGGACCGATTGCTGGTTGAAACTGATGCACCGTATCTTGGACCCGGGCCGCAGCGCGGCAAACGCAATGAACCAGCTTTTGTGGCTGTGACGGCTGCAACGCTGGCGGAGATCAAAGGCTTGTCGCAGGATGCACTCGCATTAGCGACGACAGAGAATTTTTTCAGGCTTTACAGCAAGGCTGTCCGTTAGACAGAAAGGTGTTGGCCTGGCGGGCGTTAAACACCTGCGGCGTGGATTGCCGTGCTTTGGTCGAGGTAGGCGTCGAAGCAGGCGCAAATGGAGCGCAGGAACAGCCTGCCCTTCTCGGTCACGGCGAACGATCCATCGTTACCTTTTGGTGATACCAAGCCGTCAGTATCGCTTTCGATCAACGCTTGTCCGCCTGCGGCTAACATCTGCCCCAGTTCACCAAATCGGGTGATGAGATCGGGTGCGCTGAAATCAAGATTGCAAAGCAATTGCTCAATGGCGTAGCCGCGCGCCTTGTCTTCAGCGGTAAAGGCGCGCCCCTTTGCAGTGGCGAGGCCAGCGCATTCGATCTGGCGTGCATATTCTGCTGCAGGGACGGCGTTTTGAACGTAGCCTTCTTCGAGACGACCGATTGATGACGCGCCAAGCCCGATTAGCGTTGTAGCGGTGTCCGTCGTGTAGCCTTGGAAATTTCGCTGGACGCGCCCGCGCGCCAAGGCATCGGTCGGTTTGGCGAAATGATCGAGCCCAATGCGGACATAGCCGGCGGCCATTAGACGATTAGCGGCCCTATTGGCTTGCGCGAAACGCTCGACGGACTTAGGCAAATCAACATCTTTGATCAGACGTTGGTGCACTAGGCGCGCTGGTAAATGAGCATAACCGAACAGAGCGATGCGGTCTGGCGCTAAAGTCAGCACCTGTTCGATGGTTGCCTCGACACTGTCTCGAGTTTGACGCGGCAAGCCGTAAACGAGGTCAATGTTGACTGATGTGATGCCTGCATCGCGAAATCGTGTGATCGCGTTGGCGGTCATGTCATAGCTTTGTTGGCGATTGATGGCCGCTTGCACATCGACACTAAAGTCCTGTACGCCGACTGAGACTCGATTAAACCCGGCCTTCGCGAAGGCGTTGATTTTATCGCGACCAATGTTACGGGGATCAACTTCGACTGCGACTTCGGCGTCGGGATCGAAATTGAACTGCTGCCGCATATCGGCGGCCAAGCGTTCGATGTCGACAGCAGACACTATGCTCGGACTACCACCGCCCCAATGCATGTGCGTGACGAAGGTTTTAGCTCCTGCCACGTCGGCAACGCTCGCGATTTCACATCTCAGGCTCTGTAGATATTCAGCAATTGGCTCATAGCGTTCGGTTGCCTTGGTATTGCAGCCGCAGTACCAGCAGAGCTTGTCGCAGAATGGAATATGGACATAGAGCGACGCTGCGGTTCCGTAGGGTATTGCCGCCAACCATTTCCGGTAGGTCTCCGCAGTCACGGTCGAGTTGAAATGCGGTGCCGTCGGGTAACTCGTATAACGGGGCACCGGGACGGCGTGCTTGGCGATAAATTCTGGCTGCATTTCAAGTCCTAGGGGAAGGCTGCACAGTCATTCCAATAACAGCTGCGAGGGATAAGCAGGGCATATCACGCCAACGTCCGGAGCGTACCTGAATTAGGGCAATAACTCTCCCAGCCGACGGGATCGGCGGTTTGGTCCATATCGGATTTGCAGCGCACCTTGTCGGCACACATGGCGCAGGTCCGCTCTAGATCGCGCAACAGCAAGGGCGATACTGAGCGCACGTCCTCAGGCTTAAGATGCAAGGCCTCAAGGCGGCGATAGAGAAGTTCAACAGTGCCGTTTGGCTCTTTGGCAATGCGACGCAAGTCTTCGCTCGTCATGCCGCAGTCACTAGCCATGCGGGCGACATCGTCGCTGCTCATGCCATCCAAATCGTGCATGCGCTGCCAACGGTCGCGGACCTCATGCCACCAGTCAAATACTGCCTGGAACGGCGAGTAAGGCTTGAGTTTTGATTTTTCTTCAGCGGAGCGCATCTGTTTCATCTCCCGAATGTGCCGTGATGAGATGCGCTAGGCTACGTGTTGGGGCACGCTGGCGATTTGCGCTAGATCAAATGGACCTGCGACCTGACCGCACGCGTGAGGGATTTGCATAGATGCTTTCAGAGACAGCGATACCCCAGCTTAGGTGGGGTATCGCTGCCGTCTCAATCACATGCATCAGTTCATTTTGAACGTGCCTTTCAAAAAGGTAGAAATCTCCTTCAGCGAAGCAGCGCCGGCTTCCTTATCTGCGCCGACCAATGGATGCAAACGCACACACGCATCTTGGAAGGTGAAGATTGCTTTTGTCTCCGTGTTGACGAGCTTGCCCGGCTCTAGCTCCTGAATTTTGCAGTCACGCACTGACTGATTGTCTTTGGCTTCGAAAGCTTTCGTAGGCGCGATGGGGTTGTCAAAACCATGGGGCGCGTTGGGGTATTCGGTCAAAGCGATGTCACGTTTCGCGTCTTTTAGGCGAGCCATATAGGACTTGCAGGTGGCAATCGGGTTGTAGTTGTCTGGTGTGCCGTGGAAGATACGGATGGGTTTATCAACGGTATCGGTGTCGCCTTGATAGGTTGTGGCACAGTCGGGATAAAACGGAATATAGGCCTGTATTTCAATGCCTGACGTGTTCCATTGCTTGTGGAAACGGGCAAGGCTCGCATAGAGCGCTGCTTGGCCGCCGCGTGAAAAGCCCATCAAGGCGATGCGGTTTACATCGACGCGGGGGTGTTTCGCCAACACATCGAGGCTGCGGTAGATGTCGAGGATCAGGTTGAGCCGACCAAGAATTGCCTGATTGGTGCCGACGCCTTGAAGCCCGCGTCCGGTCATGCCGTCGATGGTCAGGGTATTGATGCCGATGGCGTTTAACTCGCGCTGCCAGAAGGGGACGTTGGCGCCGATGCCGCCTGAGCCGTGCATCAGGATCACGGTTGGATGCTTGCCGGCCCCTTGGGCTACACGTAGCTCCATCCCGATCAGTACTTCCTTGCCGCCGGTATCACCCTTCAAGAATTGCTCATCACTGATCCAAAGTGATTTCACCACATGCAACTCGATGCGGGTCGGAATTTCCTTTGTGGTGGCGATTTGAGCGGCGGCAGGCTGACTGACCGCCAATGCGACGGTGGTCAAAATTCTTAATAGGTTGCGGGACATTGGGGTGCTTCCTCGGGATTGTTCAGATTTGGGCACAATTGGTCCGGGTTAAGCCTATCGCGACAAACGCGTCGATTGCCACCAGTTAAGGCTTGGAGCAGCCAAACTAGAAAGGCTCTTGCCATATGGGCTCGGCTCAGGCTTAATTGCGTCGTTGATCATTTCAGGTCTTAGGGGTCGGTTTTGCACCGTCGTCGTGCACATCAGCAATCTACTCGACGCCGCGCTCAAGCGCGGGCGGTTGTTGCGCATGCTCCTACTCAAGCTTCCAAACTCGGGCTTTTGAACGCCACAGCCGCGCTGTTGGCTGCGCTTATTGCGCTTTTGCTTCTTAGCAACCCCTGAGCCAGTTGTGGCCTCGGCTTGATCCGGGACCGGCGCTTAGGGGATACAATCACTCCGATCTCAACGTTCCATCCGGCGGCTGCAATTTTGTGCGCCAATCTTTGAAAGAAATAAGCTATGTCGAAATCTACCGATGACATGATGCAAAAAAAGGCCGCTAGCGTCGCTGCTACGCGCGAGGCTGCTAAGGCAATCACGCCTGACAAGGTTTTGATTTTTGACACCACGCTGCGTGATGGTGAACAGTGCCCCGGCGCGACCATGACTTTTGAAGAGAAATTAGAGGTTGCCGACTTCCTCGACGAAATGGGCGTTGACGTGATCGAGGCAGGTTTTCCGATTGCGTCGGACGGTGATTTTGAAGCCGTCTCAGCGATTGCAAAGCGCCTCAAGCGATCAGTCGTGTGTGGGTTATCGCGTGCGGGACAGAACGATATCGACCGCGCAGGAGAAGCGGTCAAGCATGCAGCTCGACCGAGGATCCACACATTTGTCTCGACGTCGGCGATCCACATCAAGCACAAGCTGCTGAAAACGGAGGATCAAGTCCTCGATATGGTCGCTGCACAAGTTAAGCGTGCGCGCAACTGGTGCGACGACGTTGAGTGGAGCGCGGAAGATGCGACGCGGACGGATATGGAATATTTGATTCGCTGTGTCGATACGGCGATCAAAGCCGGTGCAACGACGATCAATCTGCCAGATACCGTTGGGTATGCGACTCCAGAAGAGTATGAGGCGATGTTCCGCACAGTGCGCGAGCGGGTCGCGAACTCCGACAAAGCCATATTCTCGGTCCATTGTCATAACGATTTGGGGATGGCTGTTGCCAATTCTCTGGCCGGACTGCGCGGTGGTGCGCGTCAGATTGAATGTACGATCAATGGAATTGGAGAACGGGCCGGAAACGCGGCGCTTGAAGAGGTCGTGATGGCCATCAAGACGCGGCCTGACGCTTTGCCATATGTGACTAGCGTTAAGAGTGAACTGCTCAATCGTGCCTCACGGTTGGTGTCAGCGGCGACATCGTTTCCTGTGCAGTATAATAAAGCCATTGTCGGTCGGAACGCGTTTGCGCATGAGAGTGGCATTCATCAGGATGGCATGCTGAAGAACGCGACCACTTATGAGATCATGACGCCCGAGTCCGTCGGTGTTTCAAAGACCTCGCTGGTGATGGGTAAGCATTCGGGGCGCGCGGCATTCAGGACCAAGCTCAAAGATTTTGGCTATGAGTTGGGCGAGAACGCTTTTGAAGACGCATTCAACCGATTTAAGGCACTGGCTGACCGCAAGAAGCACGTTTACGACGAAGACATTGAAGCGTTGGTGGATGAGGAGATCGCGACCAGCCATGACCGCACCAAAGTGATTGCTTTGACGGTCATTGCCGGCACAATGGGTCCTCAGTCAGCCACATTGACGCTGGATATCGAGGGCAACCATCAGACTGTGCAAGCGACGGGCAATGGTCCGGTTGATGCCATCTTCAACGCTATTGGTAAGCTGATGCCGCATTCGGCCCACTTGGAACTCTATCAAGTGCACGCAGTAACCGGGGGCACAGACGCGCAAGCTGAAGTCTCGGTGCGACTGTCGAACAAAGAGGATGGCAGAAGCGTGACTGCGAAGGCGGCCGACCCTGATACGTTGGTTGCTTCAGCAAAGGCCTACATCATGGCGCTCAACCGTCTCAACTCAAAAACCGGTCGTCTGCACGCCCAAGCCAATGCCTGAGTAATTCTCTGAGCTTGATAATTAACGACGATGGCACCCGGCGCGACTTTGTCCTGCCGGGTGTTCCAATTCAAGACACATCATTGCAATAACATCGATATTGCTCCTGATCTTGCTTGTGGGTTCGAGCACATCAACTATCTATTGTTAGTGCACTGGCCATCGCGACTACGGCCCCCTAATCGACAGTGAGCGCGCGTCGCAGGCTTTGCATCGTTAACATTGACCGCTCGTTGATTACGGCTTGGAGTTTTGAAATATGGCGTTCGGTGTCCCGCACGTTTTCTCCGATGATATTGCAATCGATCTGGGGACCGCGAACACATTGGTATATGTGACGGGGCGGGGCGTCATTATCGACGAGCCTTCGGTTGTCGCCATCCAATCGCGCAATGGTGCACGCGAAGTTCTTGCGGTTGGACAAAAAGCAAAAATGATGCTTGGGCGAACTCCAGAAAGCATTGAGACTATTCGGCCGATGCGCGATGGAGTCATCGCAGATTTCGTTGCGACCGAAGAGATGCTGCGGCAGTTTATCAAACGCGCAAAAACGATGTTTGGCTTTCGGCGGCCACGTATTCTGGTGTGCGTTCCCGCTGGGGCTACACCTGTTGAACGTCGTGCTGTCTATGAAACGGCACTGTCAGCTGGTGCACGCAAAGTGTTCTTACTGGAGGAACCGGTTGCGGCGGCGGTTGGTGCTGGATTGCCGATTGATGAGCCCACGGGGTCCATGGTGGTCGATATTGGCGGCGGGACAACAGATATTGCAGTTCTGTCGCTGGGCGGCGTGGTTCAAGCCCGGTCTTTGCGGATTGCGGGAAATGCCATGGATGAAGCGATCATCCGGCATGTGCGACGGCGACATCAACTTTTAATCGGTGAGTCGAACGCGGAGCGCATTAAAATCGAAGCGGGAACTGCAGTGCTTGACCCGGATGAAAAGGGCACGGAAATCCATATTCGGGGCCGCGATTTGCGTCAGGGGCGTCCTAAGAGCGCAATTCTTTACCCTTACGATGTGGCGGAAGCACTCTCCGATTCCATTGATGGCATCACCGAGTTCGTGCAGCGCGCGCTTGAAGACCTCCCACCTGAAGTTGCAAGCGATATCTGCGAGCGCGGCATCCACTTGACCGGCGGCGGCGCCCTGCTGAACCGGCTTGACCAAGAGTTCACACGGCGTATTGGCGTACCGTTTATTGTACCCGATACGCCAATGCATTGCGTCATTACTGGCTCCGCCAAAGTTCTAGACGAGTTGGCGAAGCGCGAACATCTATTGATTAAGCCTTAGAGGAGCGAGGTTTATTTCGAGTCATGTCGAATGGACTGAAAATTGACACGTATCGACGAGCGTCGGGCCATCGCCCATGGGCGCCTCTGCGACTTGGTCGTCCAAGCCCTTGGGCTTTTGCTGCGTGTATTGCTATTGCGATCGCGCTCCTTACGATGAGCCGCCTTGAGCATCCAGTTATCGCTGCCATTCGATCTGGAGGACTGGAAGTGACGACGCCGTTGATACGGGCAGCGATGACAATTTTTGGACCGCTTAATGCAGCAGCGCGGCGGATTGGTGAGCTTAACACTTTGCGCGAGGAACGTGATCGACTTATTGCTGAAAATCAAAAGCTCAAAAGTTGGGAGGCAAGGGCCACGGATCTTGAGCGCCGCGCGCAGCAACTTGAGTTACTCACCCGCGTGGTAGCGGAACCACACCTTCAGTTTGCCACCGTGCGTATCATTTCAAACTCAAGTGGGCCATTTGTTCGATTGGCCATGGTGGATGCTGGTCGGGAGCACGGCGTAAGAACTGGATACCCGATTGTCAGTGGGGATGGGCTTGTTGGACGGATTATCGCAACCGGCCTGAGGGCATCACGACTGTTGCTCTTGACGGACTTCAATAGTCGCATTCCGGTGCAAATTGGTGCTCAGTTTGCTCGCGCCGTCGTGCACGGAGACAATGGTCCGCTGCCTAGATTGAGCTTCCTGCAAACGGGGGCCGTTATTGTGCCTGGGGACTCAGTCTTTACGTCAGGGGTTGGCGGCGTGTTTCCGAGAGGGTTGCGGGTTGGAACGGTTGTCGATGTTGGGGATGAACTGCGCGTTGAACTTGCGGCGACGCTGAACCGGCTTGACTACGTGAGTGTACTTTTCTTCGATACGCTTGGTGGCCTCACGCCCGACGAGACTGGACCGGCGAACACGCCACCACCCATTGTTAGTCGACGATCTTCTGTGGGGCGTCCTACAGCGTCAGATGAACTCTGGGACCGCAAATGAAGTTATTGGCCAAACCGTTCCCACTGGTGACTGTTATGATTTTCGCCGTGCTGTCGGCGTTGCCGTGGGGTGGTGACGAAAATTTACGTAGCATCCTGCCGATGATGCCACTTGCCGTCGTCCATTTCTGGAGTGCGCGGCGGCCGAATTTGATGCCGGCAGTCGGAGTATTGTTTCTTGGCGTGCTCGTCGATTTGCTTAGCCAAGGCCCTATCGGGTTCTATGCACTGCTCGCCCTCATGACGGGTCTTATGACGACGCAATTGGCTGAAATGTCGATCTTTGACACGCGACTGGGTCGCTTGCTGCTCGCGATCATCGTGTTTGGCTGCGTTGAATTTTTTGCATGGGGGCTTGCGTCTCTATACGTCCACACCAATCAACCATTAAAACCATATGTGTCCACGTTTATGTCATTGTCGATCATCTATCCATTTGCAGCCTTAATGTTAGGCGCCGCTGACAATCTTCTCTCGCCGCGTCCACAGCCGTCTATGTTTTCTGGTCGTGGGTGACACTCATGTTTGGCCAGAATCCAGAACCTCCAAATGATTTGCGCAGTTTTTCTCGTCGCGCGCTTCTGCTTGGGATTACGCAAACAGGCCTGTTTTCTGCTCTTGGCGCTCGACTTTATCAACTCCAGGTTACGGAGCATAATCGATATACACTGCTGGCGGATGAGAACCGGATTAGCGTCGAAGTATTGTCGGCTCCACGCGGGCGCATTCTCGATCGTTTTGAGCAAGTCCTTGCTGCAAATGCTGACGGTTATCGCATTACAATTGTTCCTTCGCTTGCCGGTAAACTTGACGTGGTACTGCAACGTCTCAGTCGGTTTATTCCTATTACTGAAGTGGAACGTGCACGATTGGTGCATCGTGCGCGACGGCAGTCCCCCAACTTACCGCTTATTATTGCTCAAGACTTGACATGGGAAGCACTGGCCGAGATCAATTTGCATGCGCCGTCCTTACCTGGGGTGCGGACTGAGCGAGCTGGACGACGGCAGTATTTCAACGGCGACTGGATGGGCCATATTGTTGGCTACGTGGGCGCGGTTGAACGGCAGGCTATGGATGATGATCCAGTCTTGCGGTTACCGTGGATGCGTGTTGGCAAAACCGGCGTTGAGGGAGGAATGGAGCGACTATTGCGTGGTACACGCGGCAGCGTTACTTCCGAAATCGACGCGCGCGGCCATATCTTGCGCCATCTTGATCGTGTCGAACCTAAGCCTGGGCCTGACTTGACATTGACTGTTGATGTTGTGTTGCAGGCAAAAGTGCTCGAACGGCTTCAGAATTTTCGACGGGCGGCTGCTGTCGTGATGGATGTGCAAAGTGGCGGTGTGCTGGCGATGGCGTCGATCCCTACGTATGACCCTAGCACAATACTGGACAATACTGATCCAAAGGCGTGGGCGCAGTTGCAAGCTGCCATCGATGATCCGTTGATCAATCGAGCCACGCGGGGACTCTATCCACCCGGATCAACATTCAAGATCATTACGGGCCTTGCCGCGCTGGAAGCGGGAACCATTACGCTCAAAGAGAAGCTTGAGTGTTCAGGCGCGTACACCTTCTTCGACCAGACGTACCGATGCTGGAAGCGCTCCGGGCATGATGCGTGCGATTTTCATAAAGCGATGCGCGAGAGCTGTGATTGCTATTTCTACGAGGCCGCGCGGCGCACGGGGATGGATGCTATCGCGCTCATGGCGCGCAAGCTTGGTCTTGGTCAAATCTTTGATGCCGGCATCGCACAACAAAAATCTGGGTTGATCCCTGACCCCGATTGGAAACGCGGCAGATTTGGTCGACCATGGCTTGGTGGGGAGACAATCCTTGCTGGCATTGGGCAAGGTTACGTGTCCACAACGCCGTTGCAGCTCGCCGTGATGACTTGCCGGGTCGCTAGTGGACTTGCGGTCAATCCGCAACTTGTCTTGGCTCAAACATCGCCACGTCTTCAACGCGCGCAACCCTTGTCTGTCAGCGCTCAGAATCTTGCCGCGCTGCGCAAGGCATTGATTGCGGTCGTACATGAAACTGGTGGCACGGGCCAGCGTGCGCAACCTGAAGACGGCGACTATCAGATTGCCGGCAAGACGGGCACATCTCAGGTGGGGCGTGCATCGTCGGAGATGGCCCAGTCTGACCTTGCTTGGGATATGCGTGATCACTCGCTCTTTATCTGTTATGCGCCGGCTGACACTCCGAAGTATGCCGTAGCGGTGGTAATTGAACATGGCGGCGGCGGCGGCGCTACGGCTGCGCCAATTGCTCGCGACATCATCGCTATGACGTTAGATCGAGATCCGATTGGTCGGGCGACCCGAGATGGCCTTGGTGGTGGCTCGCCAACTGAACCTGCGGGGCGAGGCTGATCAGATGTTTCAATCTGGGTCTCGCGCGTACGCGCCATTGTCGCTCAGCAGCAAACTGGGGCGCATACCTTGGTCACTCATTGTTGTGACGTTGGCGATTGGCAGCATCGGTGTCGTGTCGCTCTATTCTGTGGCCGGTGGCGCTTTTGCGCCTTGGGCTGATCGCCATGCCTTACGCCTCGCCATCGGTGTTATTATTGTCGTGGCACTTGCGCTTGTACCGCTGCGGTTTTGGATCGCCGCGGCTAACCCAATTTTCATTTCCGCCTTCGCGTTGGTCGCGCTAGTGCCCATCTTTGGAACCACAACGATGGGGGCGAAGCGCTGGCTTTCTGCTGGCCCGCTATCATTGCAGCCATCGGAATTTCTCAAGATTGCACTCGTTTTGGTTTCAGCGCGGTACTATCAATTCATAGCTTTTGAGAAGCGATCGCGCCCGCTTTATGTAGCGTTGCCAATGCTGGTTATTGGTGCCGCAACGACTCTCATTGCTCGACAGCCCGATCTCGGATCTGCGGCGCTGGTTGCGCTTATTGGACTAACCGTCATGTTTCTCGCCGGTGTGCACGCGGCATATTTTATTGCGTGCGGGGCGATTGTTATTGGTCTTGGGCAGTATATTTGGCCCCGTTTGCACGACTATCAAAAATCGCGAGTTATGACGTTTCTAAATCCTGAACGGGATCCCCTTGGGGCTGGATATCATATCTCACAGTCAAAAATTGCGCTCGGGTCCGGTGGTGTGAATGGCAAAGGCCTCATCAACGGCAGTCAAAGCCAACTTAACTTCCTGCCAGAGAAGCATACCGATTTTATCTTTACGATGTTTGCCGAAGAGATGGGGTACGTTGGATCCATGGCACTACTTGGGCTCTACGTCCTACTTCTTGCAATCTTGGCGGTTATGGCGAGCCGTGTAAATTGCCGGTTTTCGCGATTGCTTATCGCTGGTGTCGCAGCAATTCTCGCGGTGCATGTGACCGTGAATGTTGGAATGGTGATCGGTCTCATTCCGGTTGTTGGCGTGCCGCTGCCACTGGTTTCCTATGGCGGCACGTCAATGCTGACGTTGATGTTTGGCCTCGGCTTAGCTGCTTCAGCCTACGTGCACCGCGGTGACACTATCCGACGGGACGAACTTGGTGTCTTCGTGTGATCGCCGTTAGCTATTTCCGCGCCGCGATTGTGCTGCAAAGCGCACCGCTTCTTCGGCGGCGCGAAAGACTGCAGCTGATTTATAGATGCATTCTTGCTGCTCATCGGCGGCCTTACTGTCGGCAACGACACCGGCTCCCGCCTGCACGTGAATTGTTCCATCTTTCACAATGGCCGTGCGCAGGACGATGCAGGTATCCATCTGTCCATCAGCGGAGAAGTAGCCAACACACCCCCCGTAAGGGCCACGCTTAGTTTTCTCGAGCTCATCGATTATTTGCATCGCGCGAACCTTGGGGGCGCCGGACAGTGTTCCAGCAGGTAGCCCTGCCATAAGTGCGTCAATAGCATCATGACGCGTCGTGTCGAGCGCGCCATGGACAGTAGAGGAAATGTGCATGACATGACTGTAACGCTCAACCTCGAAACTTGCAGCAACACGCACAGAGCCTATTTTTGCGACGCGCCCGACGTCATTGCGACCAAGATCGAGCAGCATTAAGTGCTCGGCGCGCTCTTTTGGATCAGCCAGCAGTTCACGTTCTAAGCGTTTGTCTTCATCGGGTGTGGCGCCGCGCGGCCGAGTGCCTGCGAGCGGACGGATTGTCACTTCGTTATTCCTGACACGGACAAGAATTTCCGGCGACGAGCCGACAATCGCGAAATCTCCGAAGTCGAGATGAAACATAAAAGGCGACGGATTGGTACGTCGCAGGGCGCGGTAAAGTGCCACCGGCGATAGTGTAAAAGGCGCAGAAAATCGTTGCGACAGGACGACCTGAAATATGTCGCCCGCAGCAATATAGTCTTTTGCCCGCTCAACCATTGCAGTGAATTCCACCGGCGACGTGTTCGACGATTTAGTCGGCAACGCTAACGCGTCGGCGCCTGCGAGTGCTGAGTGCGGAGTTGGGGTGTCAAGCGCAGTTATCACGCTGCGCAAACGGCTTTCAGCAGCGGTGTACGCCTCGACTGCTGTTGTTCCCCCCACTGGATAAATTGGCGTTACGACGATCATCTCGTCTTTTATGTTGTCAAAAACGACCATGATCGTTGGCCGCACGAGGACAGCATCCGGTATGTCCAATTCATCGGGTTTGACGTTCGGCAAATCTTCGATCAGGCGTACCGTGTCGTAGCCCATGTATCCGATCACGCCGGCGGCATTGGGCGGCAGATCAGAGGGTAATTCGATCCTACTTTCCGCCAGCAGCGCGCGCAAAGCCGTTAATGGCGGCGCGGCTTGGCGATCAAATGCGTCTGGCGCTGTAGCTGGCGAGCGGTTGATCTCCGCGCTATTTCCTGACGCGCGCCAGACGATATCTGGCGATATGCCGATGAATGAGTAACGCCCGCGTGTTGCACCGCCTTCAACGGACTCAAGGAACGACGTCATCGTCTTCCCATGTGATAACTTGAGGTAAGCCGAAACGGGCGTTTCCAGATCGGCGACAAGGCGCGTCCACACAACCTGCGCACGTCCAGCGTCATAGATCCTTTTAAAGGCATCGAATTTTGGTTCGGATACGAGGTGAGCTGCAACGGCGTGGGCAGAGGTTTGGGTGGACATAGTAATGGACCTAACTCGTAGATTTGGCTCGTAGATGCTAAACGAGGCCCCGCGATGCACACAATTTGGACAATGTATTGAACTTCGTTTGGACGCATCGTGCCTCACGCACTCAAGCGCGCCAACGCCATCGCATCGTCCGATTTGTCATCACATCCGTCTCTCGTGTCTACAGGCTTTTTGCCATGGCCGCTTCAGCGTGCTTGGCGGTCTTGACCCAGCGCCTGTCGGATGGCTGCTTCGTTAAACGACACACCGTATCTAGCCTGCAATCCACCCACATAAGCGTTCAAGTCATCGGCTTGCATTTGGCGGCCAAACTCCTGGCGCAAAGCATCGAGCTGCTCTTTGGTTGGCTCGGTCGCCGCAGCAATGTCGACCACTCGAAATACTGTGCGCGTATTGCCGTCTGTGTTTGCGGCCGATGATGCGCCGGCTTTTGGCAGAGCGAACGCTTGTTGAATTGCGTTGGCGGCGAGTCCCGGCGCAGACGCTTGACGCGTTATCGCACTGGTTTTTTCGACCTTGCCACCTGCATCTTTAGCAATTGCTTCAAAGTTTTCACCTTTGAGTGCTCGCTCGACGAATTTCGCGGCGACGCTTGCAAGTTCCTTTCGGCTCTCAGTATCGCGCCATGCGGTTTTGACCTTGTCTTTGACTTCGTCAAGACTACGCTCTTTTTCGGGCGTGACACCGAGAACGTCCACCCAGGCATAGCCGCCATCGGCGAGATCTACAGCATCAGCTTCAGTCCCAGTTACTCCACCAAAGGCTGCCGTAACTATGCGTTGTGCTTCGGGATGTTCGAGCGCGGGCTTACCGTCTGAACCAACTCCAGCGCGATCGATGGCTGGGATCTCACGGAACGAAACGCCGTGCTTAGCGGCGGCATCTTTTAGCGACTTGCCGGCGGAGCGCTCGTCTTCGACTTTATCGTGGAGCGCGATGAGCTCCCGATTTGCCTTACCTTCGGCGAGGCTGTTTTTTACTTCGGCTTGCACGTCTGAGAGTGTGCGAATCTTACCGGGGGTTACGTCTGTTACTTTGAGAATGACGGTGGAGAATTGCCCTTCGACTGATTTTGACACTTCGTCCTTTTTCAATGCAAACGTTGCTTCAGCTATCTTCGGATCGATCATCGCTTTCTTGGTCAACGTTCCCAGATCGACGTCTGTTTGTTGGTATCCAAGCTTGACAGCAGCGGCAGTGAAGTCGGGAGCTTTTTGCAACTCGGCGAGCGCTGCATCGGCTGCAGCTTTGTCTTTGAAGGCGACCTGGAGCACGCGCCGTGTCTCGGGTGTACTGTAACGCTCTTTTTCGGCGTCATAGGCTGATTTGATCTCGTCGTCGGTAACGGCGATGTTCGCCTTGATCGCATCGCGTGTAAGCAGTAGCAACGCAATCTTGCGCGATTCTGGTGCCACGAACTGGCGCTTGTTGGCTTCAAAATACTCTTTTAGCTTCTCATCATCCGGATCGGCAACTTTAACGGTCTTCGCAGGGTCAATGGTGACGAATTCGATGACGCGTTTTTCCTCACGAAATTTGTGAACCAGGTCAATCATCATCTTGGCAGGCTGATTGGCCGACGAAACGGCTTCAGTTACCAACTCGCGTACCTCTTCTTGTTTGCGAACGTCGAAGTAGCGACGTTCTGAGAAGCCCAGTTGGCGCAAATAGCTATCGAAGGCTACCTTGCTGAATTTCCCATCCATGCCTGCAAATGTGGGTTGCGAGCGGATATCATCGGTAATTGATGCCGTCGAAACAGAGAGGCCCAGGGCGCGGGCTTGCTGGTCGAGCGCGGCTGTACCGGTCAGTCGGCTCAGCACGCGTTGCTCGAGGCCGAACATGCGAGCCTGCTCGGGCGTTAGGCGGCGACCAGCTTGGCGGGAGATGCCGTCCAGTTCGTTTTGGTAGGCCTGCTGGAACTCTTCTGCGGTAATTTCTGTCTTGCCGACAGTTGCCAACGACCCTTGGCCGTAGCCGCGAAACACGTCGGCAACGCCCCAGATCGCGAACGCGAAAATCAGTAGGGTCAAAAGTATCTTCGCCAGCCAATTGCCAGCGCCGCGGCGCAATGCGTCGAGCATCGTAGACCATTCCCAATCGTTTATCGTTTCAGCCCTGTTCGTTCAGGCTCCGTATAGCGGGTTTTGCCAGGGTTGCGTTGCGACGGCAACAAAAACACGGCTTTAACGCCCCTAGGCCCGCCAACTCTCATATTTCCTAGCAATTTGTGGTCGCCAACACACAGCAGACAATTGGCCGCTGTTGACGCTTGCTGCAAGCCTATTATGAACGTCTTCTCGTTTCTACTGACGACGGCATCGGCCTGGGGCCAAGATGGCGGACCTCTTCGTACAAATGCTCAGGAGTTTGATACCCATGACGTCGCCCAAGGCTACCCCGGCAAACACGATCCGGCCATTGGTGGCTGGTAATTGGAAAATGAATGGAACGAAGGTGCAAATTGCCGAAGCGCAAAAGGTTGGAGAGGGGATCTCTGATCACGCGATTGCGTGCGATGTGATGATTTGCCCACCGGCAACGCTGGTGTCGGGCCTGGCCGTAGCTGTTGCAGGCAAAGTCCTTGTCGGCGGACAGGACTGCCACGGGAATGCGTCGGGCGCTCATACCGGCGATATCTCAGCCGAAATGCTCAAGGACGCGGGCGCTACCGCTGTTATCGTCGGTCACTCGGAGCGGCGGACCGATCACGGCGAAACGGACGCTATTGTGCGTGGTAAAGCGGAAGCCGCTTACCGCGCCGGATTACTGGCGATTGTCTGCGTGGGGGAGACCGAAGCGCAGCGCAAGGCGGGAAAAACGTTGGCAGTTGTCGAAGAGCAACTCAATGGTTCGTTACCAGACGGGGCCACGGCCAAGACAACTGTTGTTGCATATGAACCAGTCTGGGCAATAGGTACGGGGCTGACACCAACCACTGCGGATGTCGCAGACGTGCACAAGGCACTGCGCCGGGCATTGGTTGCGCGTTTTGGTGCGGAAGGAGCAGCCATTCGGTTGCTCTATGGTGGATCAGTGAAGCCGCAAAACGCCAAGGAATTAATGGGTGTCGCCGACGTTAACGGTGCACTCGTCGGTGGTGCAAGCCTCAAAGCCGACGACTTTTTGAGCATTGTCGCAGCATATAAAACTGCTTGATTCGTGTGTTGGGCTTGGTGCTACCAATTTCAGGTTGGATAAGCTGATGTCGACTGAACGCTACGAATGTTGCTTCACCATTTTGCGGATATTTCAGATCGGCGTGGCTGTTGGCGCCACGCTGGTGTCGTGGTCGGTCGTGGCCGCTCCTCTCGACGGCGAGACGTGCCAGCGCTTAAATGTTCAGAGGCAGGGGTTGGAGGCGCGCGGCGTCAGGCAAATGGTGGCGGTGACGCCGCAGCAAGCAAAGGGGCAATTGTCGGCAGACCAGATAGCTAATGTCCGCTTACTGATGGAAGTCGATGGTCAGTTGCGCTTTCGTTGCCCAATGGACGGATCTATTGCGGCTCTGAAGGACGATCCACCCGAAGAGCAGACTGATGGTTCACCTGATCCTGCGCTGCCTTCGGGTGCCAAGAGTGCTCCTCTAAAATCAAAACAACCAACCAAAGCTGGAGCAGCGATACCAGTAAAAGTGCCGTCGCGGACGGCCAAATCTGAGGTTGCCGATCCAACCGAGTCTAAAAACACTGCGGCGGCGATACCTGATGGGGGCAACGCTAAGCCCCAGCGGGCACCTGCAACAGTGAAGAAAGCGACAAGTAAAGCAAACGATGCCTTTCGAGCGCCTGCGTCAGGTGATCCAAACGTGATGCCGCTCGATAAACAAGTGCCGTCGGACCCGCAAGTCCGGTGACTTCCGGCGAACTGAGAGGGTTTATCGTCCGAGTTTGGTGCTGCGTTGGCATTGTTTTTTAGGTGAAATTCTCTAGCCAACAACAAATCTCGATTAGATCTCTCCCTCTGCGTCCGACGGACGCTTGCTCTTCGGTCAAAACCTGACTATATGGGCGTCGGCTGCTCCCTTCGTCTATCGGTTAGGACGTCAGATTTTCAATTTGAAAAGACGGGTTCGACTCCCGTAGGGAGCGCCAGTTCCAAGCAAAGGTCGGTGCGGTTGGCGGTGGGCCTGTTTAGGCTTAAGTTGCTTTCTGCAAAGTGTTGTCGTGAGTTCCATGACAATGTTAGCGGTGTGGACGTGGTCGATGGTGAACCTCGGCCTGAGCCTCTCTCAAAGAAATGCATAATTGTGCCGGTTGCTTGAGCACGATTTGCCAAGGCGCCGTGACCGCTGCTTGCGTCGGCAAGATATCCTTCCGTGTCATATTAACCTCACATCACCCGACAGGCTTATTTAGCTTGATGGAGGTACTTCTGATGTTGAAACGTGCCGAGACTGCTTGATGAGAGGCGGCTTAATGTTAGGTGGCGCATTTAGCAGTGCTTGGTCAGGGATTGTAATTCTCATGCGTTGAAATCGCCTGCATTTGACCGCTGGAGCACGTTTACCAACCGTTTGGTTACACCCCTAGCCAAAGCCATGATTAATGCGTGTGGCGCGAAATTTACAAGGCTGGCGGTGATTGGGGCAAAATGCGCGATTTCGCTGAGAGCGCTTAAAGCACAAGGTCAATGATCGGCCTCGCCGTGCGACACCTAATTGCAACGGGCAAATTAACGATTGTTAGTATTGTTTGGCTGTTGAATTGGCGCGGTGGTGGTGCGCCCTGCCTGCGACGTTGAAGGACGAACTGGCGCTTGTTGCTTTTGAGGTTGCGGCTGCTGAGCCAAAGGCTGTTGTGCCGACGGCTGTTTCTGGGTGGCCTTGCTCGGAGCGGCGGATGATGCTGCTTTCTGAGCTTCAAGCCGCGCTGTTTCACGCGAGTAGAATTCCAGATAGGCGATGACATCACGACGTTCTTGTTCTTCCAATCCAGGGAATGCCATGTAGGTGCCGGGCATGAATTCTTCTGGTCGGTCGAGAAAATAGAAAAGTGCATCCGGCGTCCAAACTAGTCCCTTGCTGCCTGCAGTTTTCATAATTTCGGAATACTCAAAGCCACGAATCGCCCCTGCCGGACGGCCAATAATATTGTTGAGCGGGGGCGCCAAGAGATCTTTTCCAGCCGGATCGAGCACGTGACAGAGCAAGCATTTTTTGAAGGCGTGCTGACCATTGCGGGCATCTTGGGCGAGAGAGCCCGTCGGTGCAGCCAAAATGACAGCAAACACTACCCACGCCGCTACTAATAGCACTCGCGCACGCCGAAGCGCCCCGCGCATTACGCAGTGCAAACGCACCCCATCAGGCACAGAAAGCGACTGGCTGCGCTCAGCGATTTTTTCATGCGCCATCACAAAACAACGTGTCCCGCTTTGCACTGTATCGCGCTCATGTTGATATGCTTTCGTCTCAATTCAACATATGGTCCGCATCATTGAACTTTGACAATCAGAGATTGGTGGGGTTTACGCAAAAATGTGGACAATCAAGATTGAACGACTTGCACTGTTTTTGGGAGTGGCGTGCACGTTGTTCGAGTATTGAAAGGGCGACACGTTTACGGGTTTGTCTTGGTTCGACGGTTGATCAAATCAGGCGCTAGGATATGAATCCTGCTGAGGTTCTGACTAGATATTTTGGACGCGGCGATTGAATGCTTCAGCAACAATGCCGGCATACCAACCGCGACTTTCTTTGAAAGATTTTTCGCGCGTTCGATCGTCTTCGTCAGTTTTTGAAACAAACGTGTTTACGGCAACTACTTTGCCGTCTTTGGCGGCATAACTTGCGCCGATTTTTACGCTCGCTTCTGGACCCAGCATGGACCAACACGTATTGCGGTAGCGTGCGGGGTATCGCGGTTTGTCGGCCAATTCTGCCTCGAGAAAATTTGAGACCGCTTTGGCCTGACTGTTGGCCGAGAAGGCCGACTTCGGCATTTCACCGGCAATCGACGCATCGCCGACAATAAAGATGTCGGACGCTTTGGTGGAGCCGAATGTCTCGGCGTTGATGGGGCACCAATCGCCTTCGTTGAGCATAGCCGAACGTACAATCGTACCCGCGCGCTGAGCAGGAATAATATTGGCCACATCGGCTTTAATTTTCTTGCCTGCGACGGTTTCAATCTCCATCGTCTTTGGATCCACGCGCTTTATGCTTTGATCGTCAATTTCGGTCGACAGATGCACCTCTACGATGCCTGGGTAATAGTTTGCAAAGGCTTGCATAAAGAGTTGCTGTTTTGAAAAATTGCGCTTGGGATCGACGATTATCAATTTCGACTTGGGTTTGTTGTCCTTGAGATAGTTGGCAATCATGCAGGCACGTTCATAGGGACCCGGCGGACACCTGTAAGGGTTTTGCGGCGGTGCCAAAACGACCACACCGCCGTCGCGCATGGCTACTAATTGATCCATCAACAGTTTGGTTTGAGCCCCTGCCTTGTAAGCATGCGGCATCGCCTGTTCGCCGAGACCACCTGCCTCGCCGTAACCAGGTATGCTCTCATATTTGAAATCAATGCCCGGCGAAACGACCAAGCGGTCGTAGGAAATACGGCCACCGCTCTGAGTCGATACGAACTTCTTCGAGGCATCGATGGCCGTCGCACGGTCGTAGATCATTTTGGTGCCAACGCTTTCGAGACCACCATAATCGTGCGTAAGCGATTCCAATGTTCTGAAGCCGCTAAAATAGAGGTTTGAAAAAAAGCAGGACGTATATTGTTTTTGCGCTTCGATGAGAGTGACGTCGATCTCGGGTGTGCCACGACGAAGCAGGTGCGCGAGCGTTCCGCCGCCAGCACCGCCGCCAATAATGACCACATGGGGACGCGCACCGCGGTTGATGTTGGGCGCTTGGGCACGGGACGAACCGGGGCTTAATGTTGCTGCACCAGCTGCGGAAATGAGCTTGGCAAAATCGCGGCGGCTGAAGAGTCGTTTGGTCATTGGCCTGTGTTCCGCACTCGTTCTAGATTGTATGCTTTTGGATACTGGTTCAGTTTTCGCAGCAGTGATCGTTTTGGGTTATTTTTGCCCCAGGTCCGCTAATCGCTCCGCGACTTGACCGGCCGCACCCAATGACTGGGCGTAGATATACCAATCTCTCGCCTTAGCAGGCTCCGCCACGACACCTCGGTCGGGACGCCAAGGCAGTACATTGGGGTCGTAAGATGTCCCCATCACATAAGCCGCTTGAGCGCTGCCGTATTCAGCCGCACGCGTCAACAGCAGACGCGCCTCTGCGATGTCACCAGAGGCGACCAATGCTTCGCCTCGCTGCGACCACTTCGCCAACCGATCCGGAGCGATCGCGTCCAAGCGTTTCTCTAAATTGATAGAGCTGCCTGACACGACCTGATTCGATTGACGCGCCGATCGGGGTTCCTCAGCTGCGGGTGGTCGGATGCGCCCCAAGTACAGAGCCAGTGCTTGAATGTCCCGCGTGCTCAATGTGTCAACCACCGACTTCATGGCGGCATGGTCGCGCTTACCCGTTTTATAGAGCGTCATGGCATCCGTAAAGCGATCGTAGGTGAGACCGATCATCTGCGGTATGCCATCGTCATAGCCGAAGAGGCTATGGCAGGTCGTACATTCGCGTACAAGAAATCGCGCTTGGCTCACCATTTGTGCTTCGTCGCCAGCGACTGTCGTCGCCTTGGCTGGCGGTGGCCCCGACTTAGCGATGACGGGCGCAGCAACTGCAGCGGCTTTAGCGGGCGGTGTTGGATCGCTTTTTAGTTCAACTGAGGGCACTGTTGGCTGTTGCTT
>JABFRJ010000066.1 GCA_013141255.1 Hyphomicrobiaceae bacterium | reverse complement strand
CGGTCCCGCAGATCCAACCCTTCGGAAGGCGGCCACCTTCCGAAGGGTCGCTCGAAGCTTTGTCAGATTCGAGCTCAACCATCATGCAAGGGGCGGCAATAGAATGAGAGTGGAGCGACGCCAAAACAATCGCGCATCCCCACCGCTATCATCCTCGGACTTGCCTGCACTCGGGCTCGACCCGAGGGTTCCGAGGACCCAGCCATCAACGAGTTGTGGCGCTTCAGTTGTGCGCGTTGATGCCGCGCGTGACAACATTTGCGTTGAGAGTTTGTTGAACCCTGGGTCCTCGGGATTGCGCTTCGCTCCACCCGAGGATGACTGTGGTGGGTGCGGCGCGCGAGGCATAAAAACACCTACCCATAACCGCCCCACTCACCCACGATCGCGACAAAAAAGCGGGCTATTGCTGCCCGCTTTTCGGATCACTTTTTGAATGCAATCAAGCCGTTTTACGCGGCATGAGTTTGCGATTGAGGATGGCTTCTGCGATTTGGATCGCATTTAACGCCGCGCCCTTGCGCAAATTGTCGGCGACCACCCACATGTTGAGGCCGTTCTCAACTGTAATGTCCTCGCGGATACGGCTGATGTAAGTCGGATCTTCGCCGGCTGCTTCAATGGGCGTCATGTAACCGCCGGGTTCGCGGCGATCAAAGACCATGCAGCCTGGTGCGGTGCGCAGGATTTCCATGGCTTCTGCGGCCGAGATCGGCTTCTCGAATTCGATGTTTACCGATTCTGAATGGCCGACGAACACCGGCACGCGAACACACGTTGCCGTGACCTTGATCTTGGGGTCGAGGATTTTCTTGGTCTCGGCGACCATCTTCCACTCTTCCTTGGTGTAGCCGTCTTCCATGAAAACGTCGATGTGAGGAATGCAGTTGAAGGCGATGTCTTTGGGGAACTTCTTGGCTGTTACTTCCTGACCGGGCACATATTTGCCCTTGGTCTGCGACCACAGTTCGTCCATGCCGTCTTTGCCGGCGCCGGAGACCGACTGATAGGTCGAAACAACAACTCGTTTGATCGTGGCGTGATCATGCAGAGGCTTCAACGCGACAACCATCTGCGCGGTCGAACAGTTGGGGTTGGCGATGATGTTTTTGCGCTTGTTGAGCTTCATATAGGGCTCAAGGACATGCGCGTTGACTTCGGGCACAACAAGCGGGCAATCCTGGTCATATCGCCAAGCCGACGAGTTATCAATCACGAGTGCGCCGGTCGCGCCGATGCGCGGGCTCCACTCTTTCGAGACAGTGCCGCCCGCGCTCATGAAGACGAAATCGATTTTGGAGAAATCGAAATTTTCGAGGTCTTTGCATTTGAGCGTTTTGTCGCCGAAGGACACTTCTTTACCGAGTGAGCGACGCGATGCGACTGCGTGCACTTCGTTCACGGGGAAACCGCGCTCGGCGATGATATCCAACATTTCACGGCCAACATTGCCCGTGGCACCGACGACGGCGACATTATAGCTCATAGCTTTAGCCTCTCCTGCTCCCTCCGTTGGGACGGCGACGTATTGGTTATTCCAGCGTACCCGGACAGCACGCAGCACCGGAGCGTTAAATCAGGCCACGCGGTGCCAGACCCATACGTTCAATGGGTAATTCGATCAAGAGTTAATGCGGTCGAGGGGTTAGAGCTTGGACAATTTTCCGATGCGCGTGCGCAATTCGTCGAGGGCATTGCGGACCAGCGGCTGGTTGGCTGAGAATGGCTGGGCTGCATCAAGCACCGTGCGCATTTCGTCACCGCGACCGGCGACCATCTCGCCGAGGCGGCGTTTTGCGTCGGGGCGGAGTTGGGTGGCGAGGGTTTCGATTTTTTCAATACGCGAGGCAGCTTCTTGCAACTTCGGCACGCTTGCGCGGGCGGATTGCTCGTTCTTTACGGTGAGCAACGTGGCTTTCAAAGCGTCTAAGCTATCCATGGCGTCGCGGGCAACGTCGGCCGTACCAACGGTGAACGAACGTGGCTGGGCGGCGCTCGATTTAACGGTGGCTGGGGGATTGGGATCTACCATCTGAGCCAAGCGATTGCCGAAAACTGAGGCCCACATAGCAGCTGTTGCTGCAATAGCGACAAGCCAGCCGGGCCAAGAAAAGTTCCGACTGGTACCGTTGGTGCTGGTTGCAGATGGTGGCGTGTAGAGTGTGCCGGTCGATGGCTTGTGACCACTTGATAATTTTTCGGTCTCGTCGACGGTCTTGCCCGCGAGGGCGTCGAGCAAATTCGAGCCGGCCAAATGCGTGCGGAATTCAGGAGGCAGTGCACTTGCTACATTGTGCTTCTGCCCTTGGAGCATGTTGGCGAGGCCTGCCGCATCAAAGCCATGTGACTTTTGTTCACGACCGAGCACTCCAAGAATTCCCGGAGTAATCAAACCCAGAAGTGTATTAGCACTGCTGAGGCTGCCGCCGGTAAATTTGCTCAGTGCACCGGCGAGGGAGCCGATCTGATCGACGCCGATCAATGAGCCCAGCGCCGTGCGGCCCACATCCGACATGGCGTTTTGGCGCGACGTGCCGATGCTTTCCGACAGGCGATCGAGGATGCCTGGCTCTTGCCGTGCAATGATGTCTTGCAGGTTCTTGGCGCCACCGGGGGCCGCTGCTCGGCCGATGATGCCCGACAAAATGGCGGGGACGGCTGCGGCGACGGCTTTATTAGTCGCACCGCTTTCCATGCCGAGGGCAGTGGCGAATTTGTTGACCAGGGATGGACCCAGGTATTGTAGAATAATCGATACAATGTTCATGCGTGTTACCCCCGGGGCTTTTGGCCCCTCTCTGCGATCCACTCGACCTCATAGGCCTCAGTGGTGCGTCCTCCATCACTATGCCGTGCTCTCTTAGCAGGATTCTCGATGGTGCTGACAATTGTAGGCTTTTGGTCATTCGTCAATTGCCGAGTACTGGCGGCTGAGCGCCAGATTGTGCGCGAATAGGCCATTTGAGCGAGTTCTGCGGCAGGTGCGGGGCTGGACGCCTGAGAAATGGCTTGCGCACAGGGCTCATTAATTGAGAAATGGCTTGCGCCATGGGGCTTTGATCGCCTCATATCTCGGCCATCGGTTTCTAACCTCGCCCCCTTGATGTGCGAGGCTGGATTTTCGCCTGCTGCCATTGCGGTCGGTTTTTTCTCAGGAGCACTTATGTATCTCTCGACATTGGAACACTATATCGGCGGCGCCTGGGTGCAGCCGACATCGGGCAAAACCCAAGATGTGATGAATCCGTCCACGAACTTGGCAATCGGCAAGCTCGGGCTGGCGTCCAAGGGGGATCTCGATAAGGCCTTGGCGGCGGCACAAAAAGGTTTTGAGACGTGGCGCAAAGTGAGCAGCTACGAACGCGGTAAGATCTTGAAAAAGGTCGCCGATTTGATGCGGAGCCGCGCCGACGAGATCGCCAAGGTGCTGACGTTGGAGCAGGGCAAGGTTTTGGCGGAAGCCAAAGTCGAAGTCATGGGGTCGGCCGACATCATCGAATGGTTTGCCGAGGAGGGCCGCCGCGCTTATGGCCGCATCATTCCTGCGCGTGCCGATGGTGTGCGCAATATGGTGATCCAGGAGCCGATTGGGCCGGTCGCGGGTTTTAGTCCATGGAACTTCCCCGTGTCGCAAGCGGCACGCAAGATCGGTGGTGCGCTTGCTGCTGGGTGCTCGATCATCGTCAAATGTCCGGAAGAAACACCCGGTTCGCCGATTGGGTTCGTCAAATGCTTCCACGATGCGGGGGTGCCGCCCGGTGTGGTTAACCTCGTCTATGGTAACCCGGCTGAGATTTCAGAATACCTGATCCCGTCGCCCATTATCCGCAAGATCTCGTTCACGGGTTCGGTGCCCGTCGGCAAGCATCTGAACTCACTCGCCGCACTCCACATGAAGCGAGCGACGATGGAACTTGGCGGGCATGCGCCGGTCATGATCTTTGATGACATCGACGCGGATCACGTTGCGACGGTGCTGCACGGCATGAAGACGCGCAATGCGGGCCAAGTTTGCGTGTCGCCAACGCGCTTTTTTGTGCAAGACAAGGTGTACGACAAGTTCGTCGGCAAGTTCACCGACCTGATGAAAGCGACCAAGGTTGGCGACGGCTTAGACCCCACAACCAAGATGGGTCCACTTGCCAACCCGCGCCGTATTGCGGCGATGGAGTCGTTTATGCAGGACGCACAGGAGAAAGGCGCGAAGGTTGCGACCGGGGGCAAGCGCATTGGCAATCAAGGCAACTTCTTTGAACCGACTGTGTTGACGGACGTACCGAAGAACGCGCGCATTTTGTCGGAAGAGCCCTTTGGTCCGGTTGCCGTGATGTTGCGCTTCAAGGACGCTGATGCGGCGCTTAAGGAAGCCAACTCGTTGCCGTTTGGCCTTGCCAGTTACGCCTTCACTAAGGACGGGAAGATGGCTGCGAAAGTGGCGGATACGCTCGACGCGGGCATGGTGTCGATCAACCACTTCGGTATCGCGCTGCCTGAGACGCCGTTCGGCGGGGTCAAGGATTCGGGCTTCGGGCATGAAGGTGGCATCGAAGGCTTGAATGCGTACCTTGCGACCAAATTCGTGAGCTACCTGGGCTAAGATTTGGGCGGCTCGATTTTGCAACATGTGAAACCGCTCGGGGTCGTCTCGGGCGGTTTTTTTCGTTATCAGAATGAGCCCCAAGCGCTTGTCGCATCAACTGGGTAGCGTAAATCAACAACGCCTGACGGCAAGTAGTCGTCGTCGCAGCCGAAGGCTTGTGGGAGCAAGACCCAGGCGCGAGACGTCGTGCCCAAAAGGTATTGATCGGCTCTTGCAGCTGCGGCTGCGGTTGCGCGGGGGATGCTATTGACTGATCCAAAACGGAGGACGTGATCATCGACCTCGCTCAGCGAAACGGTGAGACCGTCTTTCGTCGCGCAAAATGCTTCCGGCATCAAAGACAGTAACTCACGCAGACGACTATAGACCTCGTCGGCCACATCAACGCACGCTCCTGTCACTCACTTACCTCGATACTCAGTTTTTGATCAATCGATCCCGATTCAGGCGGCCCGATTCAGGCGGCCCGACTCATTGGGTGAGCTTTCTTGACTGGAAAAGTGGCGAGGTCTTGGCGATCGTTTGTGCGCCAAGTGGCATTTTGCGATGTTTTTCTGTCAGTTATCGTGCGTGATCGCACGGTCCAATCGATTGACCAATGCAATCACAGCCAGACTGACTTTGGCGCAATGCAAGGCGCTTGCGGATTTGAACAACATCGAGTCAACTCGATCAAATTTGACACACTGTATTTGCTCTGGATACTGCATTTCGCGCAAATATGGTTGACCCTTTTTGGGGCAGTATCAGGATCCAGGTTTTCAATCGATGTACTTTTGGATATTAGCGATCGCTGCGGTGCTTGTGGTCTGGTTCGGCATCGCGGTTCATGAAATTGGGCATGCACTGG
>JABFRJ010000285.1 GCA_013141255.1 Hyphomicrobiaceae bacterium | reverse complement strand
TGGTGTCGTAGCTTTGAGAGCCGCTGCCGGTTGCGCTTGCGGAGGTTCGGTTGGAGTAATCACCACTGGAGGGGCAACCAAAATCCTCGAGTCTCTGTTTGTGGAATCTCGCGACGGGCTTTGGGATCGGTGGATCACAAAAGCCAGCCCGACGATAGCGATGATGGCCGCACCCACCGAGATCAATCGCAGCGATTGATGTGTATGCGCTGTGTTCGCTTGACGCGGCAACACATGCGCAGTCGCGACCTTGGGCATCAAATCCGCAACGAACACGTGCACGGGGGTAGGGATATTTTTTAGGCTTTGCTGGCCGATGTCGCGGAACTTGATCGGTAATTTACCCGACGTCTGTTCTTGCACCCAATGTGAAATAGCAAGCCCCCCCAAGGGTGCCAGTCCTTGTAGTCGAGCCGCAATGTTGACGCCGTCACCCAGGAGATCGCCTTCGTGCTCAACAACATCACCAATGCTGAGCCCGATCCGGAAATGAATTTGACGGCTCGTCGGGTATTCTTTGTTGTTAGCTGCCATCCGCTCTTGAATATCGAGGGCACAGCGAGCGGCATCAACTGCGCTGGCAAACTCTGCAAGGATCGCATCACCAGCGGTATTAAAAATGCGCCCGCGATGCGTCGCCACGCACTCCTTGAAAACAACTTGCGCCGAAACAAGTCGACGCAAAGCATCCTCCTCGTCTTCAGCGACAAGTCGGCTATATTCCGCCACATCGGCGGCCAGAATTGCTGCAATTTTACGTTTCATGCCCACTGACGCGTTGGATTCGACCGTTCCGCTACGCCTCAAGTGTAGTGGAATTACGGCTGCACCACCACCCTCAGGAATTTCCAACGTCTGCAACCGTCGAACGCGTGCCATGTGCTTGTGTTGCCGTTCAAACTTCGATCATGAGCAGTTATTAATAGTCTTAAATTCAACGCGGCGGTCGAGTGCATCGCTCGCATTATCCCTACCGGTCCCCACCAGTGGCTCTTTCGAGCCCATGCCATTGGCGATCATTCGCTTGCTCATGCTGGGTGCCGCAGCCTGAATGCGGTCCTTCACATACTCCGCACGCAACCCGGACAATCGAAGATTGATCGGCTCCGGACCAGTTGGGCTCGAATGACCAACAATTTCCAAGCACGTTTTACCGGACGACGACTTGTCAGCAATCGTCTTAAGCCACATGGCATAAGGCGTTCCAGACTTGGGATCGCTATACAATTGTGTTGAACCAGGTTTGAACAAAAATTTCACAGCAAGGCGATTGTTGGCAAGACCAAAATCAACGACTTTGCCAAACGCGTCCGCAGCATCGGCTTTGCGGTTGAGCTTGGTGGCAGCAAGATAAAGTCCGTTGAATGTGCGCAGTTGGTCACCACCTGGAGTCTTTAAGACTGTCCGATAAAGCTCCAGCGCTTCGACATATCGACGATCATTGTAGGCGTTGATCGCGTCCGACAAGAATGCCGCCGCCAAAACCCGATCAGCATAGGCCTGACTGATCGGATCGCCCGCTTTCGTCCCTTGGCATGATTTGATGTAAGCCTGGATGGCGGGATCGGTAGTCCACACTGGACTATCATTGAAATAAGCGACCGGCGCGTGTTCGATGCCGTCAGGAGTTGCGCGCGCAAACCCTTTAGAAACGATCTTGCCGGATTTGAGATCGAGCAATGCTAAGCAAACACGGAAGGCGTCCCTAGCGCCGTCCGGCTTGCCGCTTAAGCTGATCGGCGTGAAAGTTCCCACAAGTACGACAGGAGACTTCGCCACCGTCGCTGTTGTGAACGGTTCAACTTTAAATCGCGGATAGTTGGTTTTTACCAATTCAACCATGCGCCGCTCCATCGCACGCGTGGTGTTCGATTGAATTCCGGTCATGCCGTCAATCAACGGGTCGATGACGATACTGGACGGTGCAGGCGCCCCTTCCGGCATCTCGGCCTTTGAGAACAAATTGTTAGCCGCTAGCAGCAAGGCTTGATCAAATGGTACCGGCGGCGGCAGCTGCGGAGCTGAAACTGGTGCAGTGGCAACTGCAGGCGGTTGTTGCGCTGGTGCTTGGGTTTGCGCCGACGCAAAGTTTGCACACAACGCATGCGTGCTGACGAGCGTCATTAGCGATACAACGTGAGAGAGTTTCATGACGGTCTCCAAGTAAAAAATAGTGTTTTGAAAGCAAGCGGTGCCCTCTGCCGGGGCGCGACTATCAATCGAAAGCGCCGATTGAAGTCCCAAACGTCAATCAGGTCAACCACAGGAATGGCGGAGATGGTCGAGTGCATCATCATCGTAGTCTCCCAGTTGTGCAAATTCGTTGATTGTCCGGCAGCGGTCATCAAGGAAGTTGTGCGATTTTAGTGGGCCTTGCCGCCCATAGTCGTCGCTTGGTGCAGGTATGGGCAAGCTAAGCAGTGGTGCGTGCACATAACGATGGTTTGGCTTGGACCGATCTCGCAGCTGCAGCGGCGATCCAGCCAACCCAGTGCTACAATTGGCGGCCAATAAGGACAAGCAAAGTAAGATACGGTGGGTGCGCAGCATTTTCAGGCTCCAAGAGTTTATTCAGCCGACGTGGCCGTGACCTTAGATAAAGCGGCAAACTGCCTATTAATTTTCATTATCGAGATCGGATAGGAAATGGGCTTTGTCGACCGGGAGGGGTGGCCCGGTCGATAAATGCCAGCTTCAGATCAGTTCCGACCGCCGTTCCCGCCCGCACCGCCGTTAAAATTATAGTCGCCGGCCGAGGATGTGGTGCCGTTACCGTTGTCGATCACATGCCCTTTGCCGTGCGTCTCGCCACCATTGCCGCCGTTGCCACCCGTCACGCCACCATTGCCGCCGCGTCCCCCATTTGCATCGGCTCCAGCATTGGCGACCTGGGTGCCATTTCCGTTGACAACGACAGTACGGTCATCATCGACGCGGCCACCGTTCCCGCCATTTCCACCGCGATCACCGCCCTTACCACCGGCACCACCGTTTGCGGTATCTTTACCCATGTCGACTTTGGCGCCGTTGCCGTTCACGGTCACCTTCCGATTGTCATCGACGTATCCGCCGTTACCACCACTCTGGCCATTACTTTGCCCACGTTTTCCGTCACCACCGTTAGCACTATCGCCTTGTAGCTTAATCTTGTCGCCTTGCCCGTTGACGATGACCTGACGATTATCAACAACCGTGCCGGCGTTTTGGCCATGACCACCATTCGACGTATTGCTTTGCAATACGATCTTGTCGTTGTTGCCGTTGACGATAATTTTGCGTTCATCAACCACGTGTTTGTCATTTTCGCCAACGATCACGACCTTGCAGTTATGGCAGTTGACGACAATTGTTCGCCGGTCAGGTCCATCGACTGTTGATGCAGGCACATAAACCGTCTTATTATTCTCGTTAATGACAATGGTGCCACTGTCCCCGCTGGGTTGCGCGCCAGGCTTTGTAGGCTCGCCATACTTGGCAATTTGATAGCCTTTGGTCGGGTCCTTAATTAGCAATGTTGCGCGATCAACAGCAGCTTTGTATTTGACTGCGCCGTCAGCTTTCGTGACGGAGGCGGTGTTACGTTGCAGTACATGTCGCGCAACGAATGTATTAATCGCTGCATCAGACAGGTGCTGCTTCTTGTCGGCCGTTGGCGCGGTCGGCAGTCGCTGCTCACGGTCATTGCGAATCTTTGTGACGATTGCTGCGGCGCCTCCGATTGCTGCACCTGCTAGGAGTGCCTTTCCGGCAATCGGCTTTGGCAGAACTGCAATGGATTTGTCACTTGCGCGTACTTGCACGTTCGACTTCAAATTGTCGATTTTTGTTGTCACGCGCGGATCAGGTTTGACCTTCGGTTTTAGATCCTCTGCTTTTGTCGTCATACGCGGATCAAGCTTTGTTTTAGGTTTCAAATCCTCTGCCCGAGTTGTCGCTCGTGGATCTGGCTTCGGGTCCGCTCGTTTAATCCGTTCAACCGGTGCAATTTTGATGACCGGAGCAGTTTTCGACTCAACGCGACGCTCAACAGGTGCTGAAACTTTAGCGGTCGGCACCGATGGTCCGCCACGACCTGCTTGCGCAACGCCAGCAAACAACGAAAGCACTAGCAGACTAGAGCAAAGTGTGGGGATCAGGTTATGTGTCATGGCGCGGTTCCAATGCAGTGAGAGTTGAAGGCGTCGAAGTGTCGGCTGTCCTGACCTCAGGATGCCCCGCGCTCTGACCGGTCGCAGTTCCCAGCGGAACTCAAAAAAAAAATTAAAATGATTTGATGTAGCCGTGAAAAACCCGCGCGTTTTGAGTGCGCGGGTGTCAGGTTTGCTTAATTTGAGCTGAAGCAGTCGGGTGTTTGCGCGGCGCAATAGGGGAAAAACGTCGCGATGTGACGAACTAATCGCTCGCGCCGCCGGCACCGCCAGCGCCGCCTTGTCCACCCGCAACGCCCTTACCGCCTTTGCCACCAGCGCCACCGCGCTCACCAGCTCCAGCCTTGCCACCTTTTCCGCCTTTGCCACCAGCAATGCTGGCGCCATCGCGACCGTCTTTACCTTTAGCTGCCCCATTTGCTGATTGTGTCATGGCTTGTCCGTCCTCTCCGTTTTCACCAATCTCGCCGTTCTCGGCATCCTGCCCATCACCGCCGTTGCCACCAACCGATTGCTGTGGGTGGACCGACGTCACCACGCCTCCCTTGCCACCTTGTCCACCCGGAAGCCCCGGCAGGCTTGCCCCGGCCTTTCCGTCGTTGCTGCGCGGCGCATCAGCTGCAAACGCAACGCTCTGTAGGGATAAAAAGCTCAGAGATAAGATCATTGCTGCAAAACCTCTCATGACATCCTCCTTGGGATAATGAGTTCTTGGGATATTGTGGTCATAGGATTGGGATAGAGGGGCGGACAAAATCTCCTCGATCGTTACCCGCCCCCCGTAGTTAACGAGAGTTGTTATGACCCTTGTCCGCCGGCCCCACCCGCGCCGCCTTGACCACCATTGGCCCCGGCACCGCCGTTTCCGCCTGCTCCACCGCGTCCGCCGTTTGTCGCGGCGCCACCAGCGCCACCGGCTCCACCGCGTCCGTAGTTGTAACCGGATCCACCAGTTCCACCTTTCCCGCCGACGCTATTCACCCCGGTTGCGGCACCACCAGCTCCACCGGCTCCGCCGCGGCCACGATATGAGCCTTGCCCGCCGTCTCCACCAGCGCCACCACGACCGTAGTTTTTCCCGGCTCCGCCCGCGCCACCTGCGCCGCCAGTTCCTTGGTACGTTCCTTTTCCGCCGTTTCCGCCCATGCCACCAATCCCGCCTTTAGCGAATGCGGGGCTAGCGGCAACAAGTGCGAGCGATGATGCCAGTGCAATAAGGATTTTCTGCATGTGAAGTCTCCGAGTGTTTGAAGATTGAGGGTTCGATTAAGGGCTATTGAATGCTTGAGAGAGGCTAGAAGCTAAG
>JABFRJ010000515.1 GCA_013141255.1 Hyphomicrobiaceae bacterium | reverse complement strand
CTGATTTTTGGTGTTTTATTGACGGTCAACAGCGTTGAGGCGGCTTGATTGCGCAAAAAAACTCAACGTCAGGCCTCCTGACGTTGAGTTGTACTGTATTGATTTTAAAGTCCAATTGAACTTTTTGAGACCTTAGTGGATTTGGCGACCGAGATCGCGCGGGCCAAAGAATGGAATAAATCCTTGAGCGCGGATCTCTGAGCGTACCTTGTCGGCGGTTGAGCCTGAGAGATATTCGATGACGTAGATGGCCTTACCTCGCGCCTTGAGTCCTTTAAGTAGACTGACGGAATGGCTCACGTCGCCTGAACTATTGCGACCACCGGCATGATTGATGCCATGATAGAGGTCTTCCTTGGCGAGCGCGTCGATGGCAGCGACATAACTTGAATCGGTGAGAAGCTCTTCGGCGTTTTGAACCATGATGGCGAAGTCTGCTTTGCGACTCCGTGCGGCTGCGGCAACGTCTTTCACGAGTTGAATCATGGCGCCGCGCGCGTTGCTGTTTTCGCCACGCATTGTTTCCCAGGTGTCTGCGCGGTCGAGGTAGACGCCATCGAAGCCCGCGTCGATCAACTGGTTCAAGCGGGACATTACAATTGATTTCCAGCCGGCATCCCAATAACGCGTTGCATAGTTGCCAGCCCAGCCTTGGGTTTTGGATGTTAACCAGCTTGGGCGGCTACCGTTGGCACAGCAGTTTTTCCAGTAACTGCGCCAGTTTTCAGCTTCGCCAATGGCTAAGTAACCAATGACGAGGCGACGACCGCCGCCTGACTTTTGCTTGAGTTTGTCTATGGTCGCGCGATTGTTGATGTGATCCCAATCGACGACGGCCACGTCTGCCGAGGTTCCGTGAATTTCGCCGACGTTGCCTTTCAATTGGTAGGTCCAACTGGAGGCGGACTTAATTAAGGAGCGACTGGCGTTCGCCGGAGGCGAAAAGAGTAGCATGCTGACTGCTGCCGTTGTTGCAACGCACAGGAGTTTGGAAAGTGAAAATCGCATTTGCATATGGAGGCCTCGTTGTGTTTGTCGCACAGGACATTAATCATTCCGTCGCGGTTCAAATGGTTGGATTGGTCGTGCCCTCGTTGTGAGGGGGATGCTGGTCGGGCCCTCTCAGGCCATGTGGTGGCAAAGATCGGTTAATGTGGCACCTGTTCTGGCGTCAGATGGTTAATCAGCGCGGGAAAAAGCCCAAGTTTTGGCCTTGTTGCGTTGGGTCCTGTTCCCTTAGCGTTTCAGAACTAAGGGCGCGACTGGGACCGACACTCGATACGTCACTTGAACACGAAGGATTTTGAACATGCGGTTGAAGGGAAAAGTAGCTGTTGTGACGGGGGCGGCGCAGGGGATCGGACGGGCGTGTGCTGAGCGACTGGCAGCGGAAGGGGCCGCCGTCATGGTGTCTGATGTGCAATCGACGAAGGTGGTTGACGTTGCGGCGCAGATCGTTCGTTCGGGTGGGCGGGCACAAGGTATGGCTTGCGATGTGGCCGATGCTCGGCAGATCGAAGGACTAGTCACTGCGGCTATTGAGGCGTTTGGCGCGATCGATATTGCGGTTAGTAATGCAGGGGTGATCGACAGCGCCGATTTTCTCGATCTTTCACTTGCGGATTTTGACCGTGTTCTGTCGGTTAATCTGCGCGCTGGATTTGTGTTCACTCAGGCAGCCGCGCGACAGATGGTGCATCAAGTTAAGGCTGGTCGCGCACCGGGCGCGATCATCAATATGAGTTCAGCCAATGCGCACTTTGGGCTGCCTGATCATGTGGCGTATTCAATTTCCAAAGGCGGGCTTGGGCAATTGACGAAAGCGTCGGCGATCAGTCTTGCAAAGTATGGGATTCGAGTGAACGCGGTGGGGCCAGGCACGATCAATACCGAGATTGTCAAAGCGGTTGCTGACAATCCTGCAGCGCTATCGAAGATCTTGTCGCGCACGCCGCTTGGTCGGTTTGGCGAACCGTCGGAGGTGGCTTCGATTGTCGCATTCTTGGCAAGCGATGATGCGAGTTACATCACTGGGCAGACGATTTTTCCAGATGGAGGACGCATGTTCCTCAATTACACGGTCGACGTACCGCACTCCCAATAACCTGATTGACCGGAGTCTTCGGTTCAAAAAAGGCGGCTTAGTGCCGCCTTTTCTTGTGTCCAATGTTTGATCGAGATTAATGATCGACCGATTCTTTGTCGCCGCCGCTGATGCCTTTCAATGTTTCAAGCATGCGTGCTTCTTCTTCGGCATGTGCTTGTTTTTCAGACATCACCGGTTCTTCAGGCTCCATTGGTTGAGGCCCAAGTCCGGGTACGGTCTGTTCCATTGGCAGCAATGTTCCGGCAGCGTCGGCTGTGTCGCCTGCTGCGCCACGTTTGGTGGCTTTTTTAACTTCCGCATCTAGGTCGATCTGCGAGCAGAGACCCAGAGTGACTGGATCTTGGGCCACCAGATTGGCGGTGTTCCAATGGCTACGGTCACGGATCGAGGCGATAGTTGGTTTGGTTGTGCCGACGAGACGCATGATTGCCGCGTCTTTCATCTCAGGATGGTTTTTAATCAACCATAGCACCGCGTTTGGCCGATCATGACGACGCGATACAGGGGTGTAGCGCGGGCCCTTCTTTGGCTTCGCTGGAGGCAACATCACTTTGGTTTCGGCGATGCGTAGTATGTGGCCGTGATTGGTTTCGCCGCGCTTGATTTCATCGCGTGTGAGCTGACCGTTGTTGACGGGATCAGCGCCTTTGATGCCTTGTGCGACGTCACCGTCGGCGATGCCTTTGACTTCTAAAGGATGTAGTCCACAGAACTCTGCGATTTGATCAAATGACAGGGCGGAATTTTCGACTAACCAGACGGCCGTCGCTTTAGGCATTAGCGGTTTGCGATCACTCATAAAGGCGCTCCCGGCCTCATGCGTCAGACTAGCGCATGAGCCAACTTTTCTAGGTTTGAAGGAATGCAGCTTTATACCGGGTTCGCCGAGGCTTCGCAACCGAAACGCATCGCTTGGAACTGTTGAATTGACCGCAATTCAGCATGTTTGGGGCGAATTTTAGCAGTTCGGTCGAACTTTTTCCTACTTTATTGGTGGAGGATCGGACATGCGTTGGTTTTCGTGCCTTGCACCAGGCGACCCCATGAGTTATTAGCGGTGCCGTAGGAGCGGTGCTCTAGCAACGGCGTGTACGTTGCTGTGAAGCTCAACGTCGCTTGCTTGGTTTGCCGCAATAGCTCAGATGGTAGAGCACGACATTCGTAATGTCGGGGTCTCCGGTTCAATTCCGGATTGCGGCACCAGTAAACACATAGCTAGGCTTAGATTGTAGTACATTTTTTGGGTCGTAGGATTGACCTTGCCATCGATTTTCGATGGCTTGCGTCGTGCGCCGTTGCCTGCCGCGATGGTTGCTATTCTGATGAGGTTTTGGTGGAGCCGAGGGGGATCGAACCCCTGACCTCTTGCATGCCATGCAAGCGCTCTCCCAGCTGAGCTACGGCCCCTATCCATGGGTTGTGAGCACCAGCCAATATTTGAGGGTGCAGACTGGGACTTGTTATTCGGTCGAGGGCGAGAGTGCAAGGGTGAATTTGGCTTCTCTGGGGGCTTTCCGCGTTTTCTAATGTGATCACGCTCCAGCGTCTTTGATCCAATGTGCTGATCATGTGTGCGATGTGGTTGCACTATTTTTTGCGAAGGACGATGCAGAAATAGAGGTAATTGTGGGTGAGCCAGTGGAGCTTGGCCATGGACCGTTTCCAAGCAGTGTATCCGAACATTGGGAAAGGCGCCCGCCCGATGTGGCGGAAGACGATCCAAGGACGTGCGCGGATATTGTCTAGGTACGACTTACCTGAATCGATGATGGCGCTGTCTTCTAGGACGCAGTCGGGGAACAATGCTGCGGCCTCAGTGGGTGTCGGACGAAACATCGTATCGATAGGATCGCGATGATATGGATAGGAATGCGGACCTGTTACAATGATTGTGCCGCCCGAGGGCACGAGATCTGAACATCGGCGCGCAAATGATTTGGCATCGGTGACGTGTTCGAGCAAGTTTGAGCACATGATTGCGCGAGGGTGCAACTGCTTTAGGCGTTCGAGGTCCACATCTGCCATTAGGTCCGCAACGATGTCGACACCGGTCTCCTGCTTGATGTCGACATGGATTAAATCGATGCCGCGGCGTTCAAGTGGTGCGACGATTTCTTCTGTAATCCAGGGCTGGCGCTTAGAACGGAATTCAAGCGTGCTTGAGCCGATATTCAGGAGCGGCGATAGGTCCTTTGGCTTTCGTTTTTCGAGTGCCGCGCGGACCCAGCGTGCTTCCATAATATCCATGGTTTCGGCTCAAGCCCATCGCTGTGGATTGATGACGGTATGTGTCGGACGAGAGATCAAGCCTTCTTGTCGTCTTTTTCTGGGGCTTGTTTCTCTGGGACTTGCACGCGGATGTGGAGATCGCGGAGTTGCTTGTTGGAAACTGGCGAAGGTGCTCCCATCAACAAGTCGTTGGCCTGCTGGTTCATGGGGAATAGCGCCACATCACGCACGGTCTTGGTGCCGGTCAGCAGCATGACCATGCGTTCGATTCCTGCGGCCATACCACCGTGTGGAGGTGCGCCGTATTGGAAGGCGCGATAGAGAGCGCCGAAGCGACTTTCGACATCTTGGCGCGTGAGGCCAGTGATTTCGAAGGCTTTGACCATGGTTTCCGGCAAGTGATTGCGGACGGAACCTGAGGCGATTTCGTAGCCATTGCAGACAATGTCGTACTGGTTGGCTTTGAGTGCCAAGAGCCCGTCGCGGCCGATTTTCTCGGCTGCTTCGATACCTTCGCGACCGCCTTTGGGCATGGAGAATGGGTTGTGGGAGAAATCGAACTTCTTCTCGTCTTCACTCCATTCGTAGAAGGGGAAATCGATGATCCAGGCGAAGGCGAAACGGTCCTGATCGATCAACTTCAGTTCGCGGCCAACCTCGTCGCGAGCGAGGCCTGCGAACTTGTAGAAGCGTGCGGGATCGCCTGCAGTGAAAAAGCAGGCGTCGCCGACTTTTAGGTCCATTTGTTTGAAAATCGCCGTAGCGCGGTCGGCACCGATGTTTTTGGCGATGGGACCAGCACCGGCAGGGCCTTCCTCGGCACGCCACATGATGTAACCAAGGCCGGGTTGGCCCTCTTTTTGAGCCCAACCGTTCATGCGGTCGCAGAAGGCGCGAGAGCCACCACCTGGAGCAGGAATGGCCCATACGCGGACTTTCGGGTCTTTTTCGATCATGCCGGCGAAGACTTTAAAGCCCGAACCACGGAAATGCTCAGTCACGTCTTGCATTTCGATGGGATTGCGCAGGTCGGGTTTGTCGGAGCCGTATTTGCGGATCGCTTGTTCGTGGGGAATACGGGCCCAACCCGTATCGACCTTCTTGTTACCTGCAAACTCTTTGAAGAGGTCGGTAAGGACCGGCTCCATGGTCTGGAA
>JABFRJ010000554.1 GCA_013141255.1 Hyphomicrobiaceae bacterium | reverse complement strand
GTTGGCCTGTCAACGGGCGACAGACGCTGAAATTGGTGAGTTGCGCCGAAAACAGGATCGGATGGCTACTTTCTTCGCCAATCATCGACGCATGGATTACTATAAGATCAATATCGAGATCCACACAGGGTTCGTGGCTCTCGCCCATAACGCAGAGTTGGCGGCTTTACACGCGAACTACGCTGGTCGCGTGAAGCGCATTCGTTTTTCTGGGTCGAGCACTCGGGACAAGTGGGCGGAAGCGCTGCACGAACACGAGCAAATGATGCGAGCGTTAGAAGATCGCGACCCGGACCGCCTGGCAGATGTCATGCGTCGGCATATGGGGCTGATTTGGGAGCGGGTTCGCGACACACTTTAGGACGGTTCTATAAGCAGCGAAAGTCGCGTTCGACGACTGGCTGAGGGGAGTGAGACGTGACTGAAAAGGCTGCAGCAGCGGCAGGTAAACTTGAGCAAATAGCGGTTGAGGGTGGACTGACCCAACAGCTGGGGGCGGCATCTATGGGCGGTGCGAACGTGGTGGTCAACGCCGCGAAATCTGCTCCTGTGCTGGAAATTGATAATCTGACAGTGCATTTTGTCACCAGTCACGGAACTGTCCGGGCAGTTGAGAACCTGACCTACAGCGTTCGGCCAGGTGAGATGGTGGCTATCGTTGGGGAGTCTGGGTCGGGCAAGTCGGTGTCTGCGCTCGCGATTATGCGCTTGCTGCCGCCTGCCACCGCACGCGTCATGACCGGCTCCGTTGTGTTTGACGGGCACAATCTGCTGACATTATCGGACGAAGAGATGCGTCAGCGGCGCGGCCGCGATGTCGCGATGATCTTCCAGGAGCCGATGACGTCTCTCAATCCGGTGCTCAGCATCGGGCTGCAGATCAAAGAACCGCTGCTTATACATATGAATATGACGGAGGATCAGGCGACCGCGCGGGCAATTGAACTTTTGACGCTGGTTGGCATCACTGATCCTGAGAGTAGACTTGCGCAATTTCCGCATCAACTCTCTGGCGGGATGCGGCAGCGAGTGATGATCGCTATTGGGCTTGCTTGTAATCCGAAACTGTTGATTGCAGATGAGCCGACGACGGCGCTCGACGTGACGATCCAGGCGCAAATTTTGGAGTTGATGAAGGGATTGTCGCGGCGTTTGAGTATTGCGGTTGTGATCATTACGCATAACCTCGGCATCGTGGCGCGCTATGCCGACCGCGTGAATGTCATGTACGCAGCGCGGCTGATCGAGCAGGGACCGGCGGAAGATGTGTTCGGTAAGCCCGCTCATCCCTATACGCGGGGACTGCTATCGGCGGTGCCGCGTTTGGATCGGTCGCGTAGTGCCAGACTGACAACCATTGAGGGTGCGCCTCCTAACCTGCTTTCACCTCCTGAAGGTTGTCGGTTTGCTCCGCGCTGTCGTTATGCAACAGAGGCGTGCAAGGTCGTGCCGCAACATTCGGTTGTTGGTGCTGACCACACTGCGGCCTGCCATCGCTTGGAAGAGCTCGACAAGTTGATAGTGTATGAGCCTGGTGATGAAGGGGTGCGCGCGGCGGCAGCGCTCGATGCGACGTCTATCCTCGCCATCAAGGGCGTGACGAAGCACTTCCATGTTGGTGGTGGAATATTTTCCGCAGCAAAGATTGTGCGTGCGGTCAATAACGTCACCATCGACATCAAGCCGGGTGAGACGCTGGGGCTTGTAGGCGAATCGGGTTGTGGGAAATCAACTCTTGGTCGCTTGGTTTTGCGGCTTGATGATCCAACGTCTGGGGAGATCATCTTTGAAGGCAGAGACTTGGCGGGTTTGAAGCGCGGTGACATGATCGACGTGCGCAAACGCATGCAGGTCATTTTCCAAGATCCGTATTCATCACTCAATCCGCGCATGACTGTGGGGCAAATCATTGCTGAGCCGATGACGGTTCATGGCGTCGTGCTGAAGGCGAATGCTCCTAAACGGGTGGCGGAGTTGCTGCAACTCGTAGGGCTCTATCCTTATATGGCAGATCGGTACCCGCATGAATTGTCGGGTGGTCAACGTCAACGCGTCGGCATTGCTCGTGCGCTGGGGGTTGAACCCAAAATGATCGTTGCCGACGAAGCTGTGTCCGCGCTTGATGTCTCGATCCAAGGGCAGGTCATCAATTTGCTCGAGGATTTGCAAAAAAAGCTGGGGTTGACGTATCTGTTTATTGCGCATGATCTGGCAGTTGTGCGGCACATCTCGACAAAAGTGGCGGTGATGTATCTTGGTCGGATTGTTGAGTACGCTGCGTGCGACGAGCTTTTTGCCAATCCTCGGCATCCTTACACGCAGGCGCTGTTAGCTGCGGCGCCTGTCCCGGACCCCGTGATTGAAAGGACGCGACCGCGGACGATTATCGAGGGGGAGCTGCCAAGTCCACTGCGGCCGCCTGCGGGTTGTGTGTTCCATCCTCGATGCCCAAAGATGACGGAAGCTTGCAAAGCTGATGTTCCAGCCGCCCTCGAGGTCGGTCTCCATCACTTCGCGGCATGTATTAACGCCTGATACCAAAAGAACACTTGTTGGAGGAGACTGGAATGAAGACGAAACTATTAACTGCAACGGCTCTTGCGATGGTCGTCATCGCAGCGCCAGTTTTGGCGCAAACGCCGAAGAAGGGGGGCATTTTGAATTTTGCCACCGTGGCAGAGCCGCCCACTTTTGACTGCCACGCGACGACGACGTTCGCGACCATTCATCCGGTGGCGCCGTCCTATAATGGGTTACTCAAATTTCGCGGTGATGTGAACAAAAAGCTCGAGCCCGTCGGTGATTTGGCAAAAAGCTGGGAGATGTCAGCTGATGGTCTCACGTGGACATTTAAGTTACACGACAACGTGAAGTTTCATGATGGTTCAGCGATGACAAGCGCGGACATTAAGGCAAGTTACGAACGGATCAAGACGCCACCGCAGGGTATCGTTTCGGCGCGGGCCGCGTTGCATCAAGATATAGCTTCAATCGAGACACCGAATGCCACGACAGTGGTGTTCAAAATGTCGGCGCCAAATGCGTCGATGATCAATAACTTTGCGTCGCCTTTTAATTGTATCTATTCGGCCAAGAAGCTGGCTGAGAACCCGCGCTATCCAGATACGGAAGTGATGGGGACAGGGGCTTTCAAAATGGGTGAGCACGTCAAGGGGCAGTCCTACGAGGGCAAGCGTTTTGACGGATACTTCGAGCAGGGCAAACCTTACCTCGATGGCTACAAAGTGTTCATGGTCAAGTCGAATGCTGTTGTGCCGGGAATTCAAGGCGGGCAGTTCGATGCGGAGTTCCGTGGTCGCTCGCCTAAAGAGCGCGATCAGTTAGTCGCTGCGATGAAGGATAAGGTCACGGTTATGGAAGGTCCGTGGACGACAAATCTCTTGCTCGCTTTCAATACGCAAAAGAAGCCATTTGACGACGTGCGGGTGCGCCGAGCGCTGACGATGGCGATTGATCGTTGGGGTGGTTCTGAGCCTTTGGCCAAGATCTCGATGTTGAAGTTCGTCGGCGGTTTCATGCGGCCTGGATCGGCGTATGCCCTGCCTAAGGAAGAACTCGAGAAACTTCCGGGCTTCGGCAAGGATATTGCCAAGCAACGCGAAGAAGCGAAACGCCTCCTAAAAGAAGCGGGGGTTGAAAACCTTAAGATCAATTTCGTTAATCGCAATTTGGCCGAGCCCTACACGCCGATGGGGATCTATGTTGTTGATCAGTGGAAGCGCATTGGCGTCGAAGCGGATCATAAGCAACTTGAGACCAAGTTGTACTTTGATGCACAGGCAAAGCGGGATTTTGATGTGACCATCGAATTCATCGCTGAGTTTGTTGATGATCCGAGCATTCAACTGCAGAAATTGCTCAGTAGCGAGAAGTCAAAATCTGCGTTGCCGGGGCACTCCGATAAGGTGATTGACGAGTTGTTTGAGAAGCAAGCTCGGACTGTGGACCCTGCTGCGCGCATCAAGATTGTTCAGGAGCTTGATAAGCGTGTGACCGATCAAGCGTATGCCGCGATGTTGTTTTGGTGGCAGCGCATCATCGTGAACAATGCCAAGGTCAAAGGCTGGGAGCTTCATGCCGCGCACTTTACCGGGCAGGATCTCTCTAACGTCTGGCTCGATCAATAAGTCGGTATCGGTCCGCCGCTCGCTTGTGCGGGCGGTGGACGTACTCTATTCGCGTGTGATCGTTCAATGCTGTCTTACATTCTCCGCCGCGTACTGTTGGTGATCCCGACTTTAATTGGGGTTGCGGTCGCGGTATTTTTTCTCATTCGGGTGATGCCCGGCGATGTCGTGGTGGTGAAGTTGCGTGCTGACGGTGCCAACGTCACCCAGGAAACGATTGATGCCGAGCGCAAGCGGCTTGGGCTTGATAAGCCGCTATACGCGCAGTTTGCGGACTACATGGTGGGTTTGGCGCGACTTGATCTTGGTAAGTCGTTATGGACTGGGGCAGACGTTTCTAAGGAAATTGCCATCCGGTTTCCGGTTTCTTTTCAGGTGGCGATTATGGCAACGCTTATTGCGTTGTTGATTGCGATCCCGCTCGGGACGTTGTCCGCGATCTATCGCGATACTTGGATCGACTACGTGGTTCGAATACTTGCCGTAGCTGGGCTCGCTGTTCCTTCATTTTGGCTTGGGATGCTGATGATACTTGGACTGCTATCGATGTTCAATTGGTTGCCCAAAATTGGTTATGTCTCAATCTTTGAAGATCCGGTCCGAAATCTTACCACACTGATTTGGCCTGCGTTGTCGGTCGGATACCGCTATGCAGCGGTGGCGACGCGTATGATGCGGTCGGCGCTCCTCGAGGTGCTGCGTGAGGACTACATTCGCACGGCACGGGCAAAGGGCGTCTTCCAGAAACTGATCACGCGGCGCCATGCTTTGCGCAATGCGCTATTGCCGGTGATCACGGTCATTGGTTTGGAGTTTGCTTTCCTGATCGGCGGGCTTGTTGTGACCGAGCAAGTGTTCAATCTCAATGGCATCGGCAAGTTGTTTGTTGATGCAACGACGCGTGGCGATTTCAATCTCATTCAGGGACTGGTGTTGCTCATTGCTGTGATTTTCATTGTCGTCAATCTGATTGTCGACATCCTCTATGCGGTACTTGATCCGCGCATCCGGTTGAAGTGAGGCGCGCTATGGCCGCAAGTACACCTGCAACGTCTGTTCCTGGAATGGCTGATCTGCCCAAGCGGAAAAGTCAGACGTGGGCGTTCATCAAAGGTCAGCCGCTTGGGTTTATGGGGCTGCTGATTATTCTGCTTTATGTCGTGCTCGCTTTCGGCGCAAAATGGATTTCTCCGTTTGATCCGGAAGCAGTTGATTTTGGTGCAATGACGGCTGCGCCATCGCTGGAGCATCTGTTTGGGACCGATCAATACGGTCGCGATGTGTTTTCGCGTTTGGTTTACGGGGCGCGGACTGCATTGGCGGTTGGCATCTTATCGTCGCTCGTTGGGTGTTCGATTGGGGC
>JABFRJ010000462.1 GCA_013141255.1 Hyphomicrobiaceae bacterium | reverse complement strand
CTGGTACACACCGCACGACCCGGTCGCGAAACTCGCTTTCGCGGGTTAAATCAATGGGTTGTCGCACTTTTCGCAGGAGTTAATAATGGCAGTTCCAAGAGGCAAAACATCGCGCATGAAGCGCGGCTTTCGTCGTTCAGCCGATGCGCTGAAGGCGCCGACCTACACGGAAGACAAGGATTCGGGTGAACTTCGCCGCCCGCACCACGTCGACCTCAAGAGTGGCAAATATCGTGGCCGTCAGATTCTCGAGCCCAAGGCCGACGTCTGATTAGCCTGGCAAAACTCAAAAAAGCCCACGCATGCTGATCATGCGTGGGCTTTTCTTTTGGTAGCTTTTTATAATCGGTCTGCAAAAAGCGTCACAATCGTGATTTAGTGATGCATTCGGGTATCGAGGGAGAACAACATGAAACTTGGCGCCATTCCACTTATCATCATTCCATTCATTCTCTATTTCCTCATCAGCGTGCTCGGTGGGGCTGGAGTGGCGGATGAAACGTTCCGTCGCGTGCTGTTCAAGGTGCCGCTGGTCAACAATACCACTGGGGGTTGGGCCTTCTCATGGGGCGACCTGATTATGCTGATCATGATGCTGTGCTTGTTCGTGGAACTGCTGAAATCCACTTACACTGGCACCGTTTCGATGGTGGACCATGGTCTGTCGATGGTTGTGTTTATCCTCTGCCTGATCGCATTCTTGATGGTGCCGCAGGCGCAGACATCGGTGTTCTTCTTCATCATGGTGGCCGCCCTCATCGATGTGGTGGCTGGGTTCATGATCGGTATTCGGACGGCGCGGCGCGACCTCAATATTGGTGGCAACAACTGATATGGCTCTATGCCTCAGTACTAAACTTTAACAAACTGCGGCCGGTCCTTAAAAAGATCGGCCGTTTGATTTTGCAGATGTTTAATCAATATTAGCACTTTCAAATTAGCCTCTAAAGCTCAACGGTGCATGCAACATAATTGCTTGCGCTCCCTATCTCGTGTTCTAGACCGCGAAGAGTTCTGCAGTGAGCGCCGGGAAAGACGCAAAATTGACCACACAAGACCCACCAATCATGCCACCGGCATTGATAGGGCTGCATCAGGTCACATCGGAAGATGTGCCGGTTGAAAGTGATGCTTTCGATTTGGTCGGCATTCTGTCGTCAGTCGATGCAACTGCTTACGTGTGGGACGCTGTGCGTGACCAATTCACGTGGGAGAGCAACGCTCTCAAAGTTCTGAACATTAGGGCTTCCGGTGAGATTGCTACCGCCGTAGCGTTCAATGAGCATATTGCGCTTGAGCACGTCAAACGTCGCGTCGAGGCGATCAAAGGTTTAGGCGAAGATCAGCGTCCGGTTCCGGGGGGACACACCTTCCGTTTGCAGTATCGGTTCACACCGGGTGATCGTCGTTCGGGCGGCACACTGTGGCTGGAGGACAGTGGTCGCGTTTGGTACGGCGCGGACGGCGACGTCGTGCGTGCGCGCGGTGTGATCCGCGTGATTGACGAACAGCACAGCCACGAGCACATTATTCTTAGACGGAATGATCTCGACGAATTGACCGGACAGCTCAATCGGACACGATTGACCGAGGCACTTGACGCCGTCATCGCGAAATCGCAATCATCGACACAGTCGACCGCGTTCTTGATGGTTGCAATCAATAATCTTGCGATGATCAATCAGACATTCGGTTTCGATATTGGCGACCAGGTGATTGCGGCGGCGGCGAAGACGCTCAAAGGCCGTCTACGCGGCGGAGATATCATTGGGCGCTACTCGGCCAACAAATTTGGCATCATCGTCAACGACTGCGGGCCGGGAGCGATGCGCATTTCGGCTGATCGCTTTTTGAAATCGATCCGCGACGCTGTGATCGCAACTTCGGCCTGCCAAATCTCGGCGACATTGTCGATTGGTGGCGTACTCATTCCGGATCAAGCCGCATCGGCACAAACTGCGCTTAGCCATGCACTACAGGCGCTCGATCTGGCGAAGCAGAAGCGATTTGACTGCTTTATGGCGTACGAGCCAAACCAAGGCCACGAGACGGCGCGTCAGAAGAATATATCCATCGCAGACGACGTTTCCGCCGCTCTTGAAGAGCAGCGCATGGTGCTGATGCTGCAGCCCATCGTGGACGCCAAAACTCTTGAGGTGAAACACTACGAATGCCTGCTACGGATGGAAAAGCCTGATGGCTCGCTCGTGTCAGCGGGTGAATTTATTGAGATCGCTGAGCAGTTGGGCATGTCGCGGTTGATTGACATGCGGACGCTTGAACTTGCTGTCGATCTTTTAAAGAAGCATCCTGCGATAAGCTTGGCGCTGAACGTCTCAGGTTTGACTCCGAGCAATCATGACTGGTTGGTGCGCCTTCATCGGCTGACCGGTGGGCGACGTGCACTGACAGAGCGCTTGGTCATTGAGATCACTGAGACTGCAGCGATTAGCGACATCGACCACACTATTGCGTTTGTAGATGCACTTAAAGAGCTCGGCTGCAAGACTGCCATTGACGATTTTGGTGCCGGCTACACGTCGTTTAAAAATCTCAAGTTACTCAACGTTGATATGGTCAAGATTGACGGTGCGTTCGTTAAAAACCTCGCGACGGATGCCCACGATCTGGTGTTTATTCGCGCATTGCGCGATCTGGCGCAGTCGTTTGAAATCGAAACAGTGGCTGAATGGGTTCAAGATCAAGCGACTGTCGACATCCTGCGCGACGTTGGCATTGATCTGCTGCAAGGCTATTTTTGTGGCGAGCCGAAACCTGCTGCAGATTTCCGTAATCCGCCCGCAAAAAGCTGACGTGGCGCTGATCTGTTCAAGACTCCGCACCACCCTTCTTCTTTTTTCATACTCACGGCTGCTTTTTTGATTAGCTGCGATCAGTCTTTGCGATCTTATCGATCATGGATTGCATGGCTGCCAGCTGAGAGCGCATCTCGGCCAATTCGTCCGTTTTTGCAGGTGCCTTGGCGTCTGCTTTTTCAACAGGTGTCGTGGCTGTCTTGGTGGGCGCGGCGGCGGCAGCCATAACGGTCGGCTCAGCCGTGCCCGGCTTGACAGTTGGTTTTGCTTGATGTGAGCCTGGTGTCCCGAACGGCGTGAACATCGTCGACATTGCATTTTGGAATATGGCGAGGTTCTTGCGCGCCTGATCTTGATAGGCCTCAAAGGCCGCTTGCGGCGTGAAGGCGGTAAACTGTTTGCGGAATTGCTCCTGCTCTTTGGTCAGGACGTCGAGGCTGGCCTGCAGATAACTTGGCACCATCTTTTCAACGCTGTCGCCGTAGAAGCGGATCAACTGGCGTAGGAAGGGGATGGGGAGGAGCGTTTGGCCGCCCATGCGGCCTTCCTGCTCGACGATGATCTGGGTTAGAACGGCGTGGGTCAGGTCATCGCCGGACTTGGCGTCGTAGACCACGAAATCGCGGGCGGACTTAACCATGGCTGCAAGGTCGTCCAAGGTGACGTACGTGCTTGTCTCAGTGTTATAGAGACGCCGATTAGCGTATTTTTTGACGACAACGGGCTCGCGCTTGTCGTTTTTATCCATTGGCTTGTCCCCGGGTTTATCTGCCGATTTTTCCTGCATATGTCGGGTCTTTCCAAGAGCTATTAGGCCAAGAACTTATTTGTTGCTGCGCAATGGTGATCAAAAAAATAGCACGATAGTGGTGCACTGCACCAGACGTTTCTTGATCAGATGATCAACGGTTAACCCATTGCAATTTGGCGATTTCGGGGGTCTCATTTGGTTGGATTGCAACGAAGCACGGAAGGTCCTAGCGTGCAGTGCAATGGTTTTCTGCTGCATGTTTAATCAGTAGCGCACTGAATGCTGCAGCAGCCCGTCTTAAACGATATTCTTAGCTTATCTGATTAACTCCATGGAGAATTTACACATGTCCAATGATGCAACAACCGTCGTCATCGCGTCGGCGGCCCGTACCCCAGTCGGGTCTTTCAATGGCTCGCTGGCCAGCATGCCTGCGCATGAGTTGGGCATTGTGGCAATCAAAGCCGCTTTGGAACGCGCCAAGGTTTCAGCCAACGACGTATCCGAAGTGATCATGGGTCAGGTGTTGGCCGCAAACACGGGGCAAAACCCAGCTCGGCAAGCATCAATTGGTGCGGGCATTCCTGTGGAAGCCTCCGCCTGGGGCATGAACCAATTGTGCGGCTCAGGTCTCCGGGCCGTCGCGCTTGGCGCGCAGCAAATTCTTAGTGGTGCAAAAATTGTGGTCGCCGGCGGGCAGGAAAGCATGAGCCAGGCCCCCCACGTTGCGCATCTGCGGGACGGCACAAAAATGGGTGACGTCAAATTCGTCGATACGATGCTGCGCGACGGATTGATGGACGCATTCCAGGGTTACCATATGGGGACGACTGCTGAAAACGTCGCGAAGAAGTATCAACTGACACGCGAAGAGCAGGATATATTTGCCGTTGGCTCACAGAACAAAGCTGAAGCGGCGCGCAAAGCCGGAAAATTTAAAGACGAAATCGTACCTGTGACGGTGAAGACGCGCAAAGGTGACGTCATCGTCTCGCAAGATGAGTACATCAAAGATGGTGTGACGATGGAAACCGTCGGCAAGGTGAAGCCAGCGTTCGACAAGGCGGGCACGGTTACTGCAGCCAACGCCTCTGGCATCAATGACGGCGCTGCGGCAATGGTGTTGATGTCGCTCGAAGAAGCCAAGAAGCGCGGGATTAAGCCACTGGCGAAAATTGTCTCGTGGGCCAGCGCGGGCGTCGATCCGTCAATCATGGGCACGGGGCCAATCCCTGCATCCAAGATGGCGCTGCAGAAGGCAGGCTGGACGGTGAAAGATCTGGACTTGATTGAAGCTAACGAAGCCTTTGCGGCGCAGGCTTGTGCTGTGAACAAAGACCTTGGCTTTGATACGTCCAAGGTCAACGTCAACGGTGGCGCCATTGCTATTGGCCATCCGATTGGGGCATCTGGCGCGCGCGTGTTGACGACACTGCTTTATGAAATGCAGCGCCGAGACGCGAAAAAGGGTCTCGCCACACTGTGCATCGGCGGCGGCATGGGTATTGCCATGTGCGTTGAGCGGATCTGACTGTGGTATTCGACGCCTGGGCTAGTGCCCGTGTCGTCGAGATCGTAGGCTTGAATTAGAGAGGGGCGGACGCGATGCGTTCGCCTCTTTTGTTGCGTGGATCCCATTTTCGATCGAGATCGCTGGCCACCATGATTGAGACTTCAGAATCCTCAAAAGCGCATCAGCGTCGCTCGACCCTACTGGGGCTCGGAGCCATTGCGTTGTGGTCGTCGCTCGCCGCATTGACGGTATTGTCGGGCGCGGTCCCCCCCTATCAGTTGACCGCGATAACATTTGCGATTGCGACACTGGTTGGGTTGGTGTGGGCACGTGCGATGGGGCAGGCGATCGCTCAGTTGCGCGACGTACCGGCTGGGGCGTGGGCGCTCGGCATTTATGGGCTGGTTGGATTTCACGTTTGTTACTTTATTGCGCTCAA
>JABFRJ010000142.1 GCA_013141255.1 Hyphomicrobiaceae bacterium | reverse complement strand
CTATTAAACTACTTGCGCGAGACCGTTACGCCTGCGTGTGTTGCGATTGTCGGTCTGTCAGGCAAACACTCTCACTGGACCGTCGCAACGCAAGTCACAGCACATAGTTTGCGGTTGGCCGACAGCAGCCGCATGCGGTCTTTATCGCGGGCGCACTGCACAGTTCGCCGCACAAATAAGCGCCATCAAATCGTGCCCATGTTTGTGGTGTTGATGCAGCGCTTGTAGCCCGCGTCTTGATCCATCGATGGGCATTTGCGCGTGACAATGGTCACTCAAATCACCATTGACGGCGACGTGATAGTGCTTGAACGGAATGCGTAAAGTTTAGCCCGTCTAACTTAAATTCCGACGCTGGCATCAGCCCCAATTGCGGCCGCAAACATTAAGTGGCGGACTTTTTGTGTGATTCAACTAGGTTGAGTAAAAAATACTAGGACGATCTGGCAACTCCTCTCCCGGTTTGAGGTTGGTAAAAGTCATAACGCAGACATGCGCTCCGTTGCCTACCCACACGGATGCCTGATGAGACATTCCAGCATACTCAACTTCTCCGTGTTGAGTCGTGAGCTTTCTTCGATACGGCACCGATGAGTGAACAAAACCTTGTTCGATCATACGCTGAATTCCGCCTTCAGACTGAACCCAACTGAGTGCCTCAGGGGTCATATAATTGTGCCAGTCTTGACCAACAATATCGATACCAAACAGGTCCATCATGCGCTTCTTGTGAAGTGGGGAGTTCTCCAACACAACGAGCTCATCGTCGAGCAGCATCATATATCCTTCAGAATGGCGAATAATTGAGAAAAGTCCTTCCAGCATGCGCTCGGTCAGCGGACTGTCCTGTCTGATCTCGGTCTGAACGATTTCGGGCAACGGCGAACCAGCTTCCCACCGCCGCACCGAGCGCACATCGACATTGAAGTGCTGCGCGGCTTCTTCCTGTGTCATGCGCTTTGTCCGCCTGAACACGCGCATGCGCATCGCAGATCCCATCATTGAACTCACCTTAAGACTGTAGACGGACACGGGCGTTAAATGCCAAAAACTTTGAATTACAGGCTATATAATGCCCTGTTGATGATGTGGCAACGCTACAAGCAAGTGGCTTGCGGTGTGAGGTTATCACCGGATCATTCAGGAATTTGCTGACGAACGCTGCGACCGGACATCGGATGCCCTGGTGATCGACAATTCCGTGCAGTAGCTTCAAAGTTGTTCGCCGTCCGTTGCGGAACGAACGCGTCATGTCTTGCTGCGGAAAATCTGACAGCTGATTTGCGCATTATCGTTCAAACCGACGCGTTGAGTTGCGTCATCGTGCGTTCAGTTTGGCTGTCGAGAACGGCAAGCGCTGATCAAAACTCATTCCATTGAAGTTACTCCGAGTACGATTGTTTCGGTTGTCGACAATGTCGCGTGCCGATTTATCCGTTGACCATGGCTTGTGTGAACGGGGTCAACGGAATTCTCTTTGTCTGGATTTATTGTTCGCGGGGGCGATCCATGCTGTCATTTGCTAGATTCAAGCATTTAGGTATCCATATGCTTGTGGCGCTAGGCGGATTGCTTTCATTCGATGCTGCTGTTGCGCAAGGCTATGTTACGAGCGGTCAAACCGGCGCACAAACGCAAATTGATAATGCGCCGCACACCTCGACCATTTATCTCAGCGTCACGGGTTCGTCGGTTGTATTCGGGGGCGCAAGCCTCACAATGAAGCGCGGTTCGGCAGCAACAGACACGGTTTCTTTCACGCTGTATTCCGGAAGTGCATGCTCCGGCACACCACTTGATATTGTGACGCTCGGCGCTGCAGCGTTCGATACTCAATTTACCGCAACTCTCTTTCAGATCCCTGGAAACAGAACACTGGCGGTCGGCAATTATTGCACAACCGTCACCTCTTCAGCGCCAGACGTGCAGAGCAAAGCCTTTTTCATCAAAGGCGTAGATTTATGCCAAGTTCTTAGTGGCACTGGCGGTAGCGTCACTGGCGTAACCTGCTCCACGACTCCGCCGTCGTCCGCGAGTCCCAGCCTGTCGGTTGCGAAAGCAGCGCCATCCCCCGCCCTCGCGGTCGGTGTTCAAAGCACGTATGCGATCACGGTGACGAATGCGGGTGCAGCGGCTGCGTCGACGGCTCAAGTGAAAGACCAACTTCCTGTCGGCATGACCTTCGGTTCAGCGACGGGCACGAACTGGGTGTGTGCGAACGCCAGTGGCTTGATCACGTGTAACTTCAGTGGCGGCTCGATTGCGGCCACCAGCGGCACCAGCGTCATCAACGTAGCGGTGACACCGACGGCATCCCTGAGCGGTCAATCGGTGACCAACTATGCCTCGGTCGATCCAACAGGCGGTAGCAGTGCACCGACACCCGGCGCATCATGCACGCCGACGACGAGCTGTACCTCAGTTGCAAGCACCGTCTCAGCCCCTAGCTTGACAATCACGACGTCAGCTCCGTCGCCAGCGCTAGTTGTTGGGTCGCAGAGCACTTATACATTGACCGTCGTGAATGGTGGATCCGCGGCTACGTCTTCGGCCAAAGTGTTTGATCAACTACCGGCCGGTTTGACCTTCGTGTCGACTGTTGGCTCGGCTACAGGTTGGTCGTGCGGTCATGTTAATGGTCTACTCACTTGTAATTTTAGTGGCGGCTCAATAGCGGCGAACGGTGGTTCAACTACGATTCAAGTCGTCGTTTTGGCGACAGCGACCGTTGCGGGGCAGAACGTCACGAATTACGCGTCTATCGATCCTACTGGCGGCAGCAACACACCTGTGCCCGGGCCTACTTGCGCGACCGTCGGCCCATGTACCTCAATCGCTAATCCTGTTGGTGCGCCCAGTTTGTCCATTGCAAAGGCCGCGCCTTCGCCTGGCCTAGAGGTGGGAGCACAAAGTTCCTATATTTTAACGGTCAGCAACAATGGCAATGTTTCTGCGACTTCAGCGCAGGTCAAGGATCAACTGCCGACCAGTTTGACGTTCGTTTCTGCGTCAGGGACCGGATGGTCATGCAGCAATGCCAGCGGCCTGGTCAGCTGTAACTTCAGCGGAACGCTACCAATTGGGGTTTCCAGCACTATCAACGTTGTTGTGTCGACAAATCAAGGGTTCGGCGGCCAATCCATAACTAACCACGCGTCAATCGGTCCAACCGGTGGGACAAGCGCACCGGCCCCTGGCCCATCGTGCACAACTTTGGGCAGTTGCGCTTCGGTCGCAGCGACTGTGAGCAATTCTAAAGCGAAAACTGAAGCGATCATTCAAAATTTCCTGACTAAGCGTGGTGATCGGCTTGCGACCAACGGTTTGGAGCTGAACCGATTGGTTGATCGCTTGTCGGACGAGTGCAGCGATGATCGCACTCAAAACCGTATGGGAGTTCAACCTTCTTTTCCATTGTCACACGATTCTAGTGGTGTTCGTAAAAGTGCGGACGCACCGTTCGCAAGACATGAAACGCAGCGGCCGAGCCGTGCAGGAAATGAGTTTGCAAGGTCCAGTCTAGAGTTTGATGCTAGGCGCGTTGGGACCAATGTTGAAAGCGAGCAGCAAGCTAAAACTGGAGAGTTTGCATTGGGCCCAGCGGCGAGCGGCACGAACGAACAAGGCCGAATGAGCTTGTCTGGAAGTCTGACGAAGGCGCGCGCGATAAATCGAACCAAGAATGGATTGAAAACGCGGGCCGACTGTGTGGAGCACAAACGTATATCAGCGTTCGATATTTGGTTCGAAGGCACATATGAGTTTTTTAACTATGCCCATTCCAAAGGTCACTTTGGTTTGATCAAGTTTGGTGCTGATTACAAAGTGGCTCCAGGTCTATTGGTCGGTGTCATGGCGCAGTTCGACTCAACTCATGATAAGTCGTCAGAACTTGGCTATTTGGTGAAGGGGAACGGATGGCTGGCTGGCCCGTATGCGGCCATGCGGCTCGGCGAAAGCATATACTTCGACGCGAGACTCTTGAAGGGCTCCTCGGACAATGCGGTGGCGCCAGATTTGACCTATCAAGATAATTTCAGTTCTGAGCGGTGGTTGGCAGCAGCGCGTATTTCGGGACGCTGGAACTGGAATGGGCTCTCTGTAACACCTTCCGTTGAGTACGTGCATTTCGCAGACAAGAGTTCCAGCTATGTGGACACTAAGGGGATCACCATAGGTTCCCAGAGGGTTGACATCAGTCGTTTGATATTCGGCCCGGAGTTCCGTCATACATTGCCGATGAGGGACGACTATTCCATCAACTTCCACGTAGCAGCAAAAGGCTTGTGGGACTTAAATCCGTTGTTTTTGAAAAGTCTGGATGGAATTAACAGTGGCGAGAAGCGCTCAGATTTCCATGCAAGGGTCGATCTTGGCGTGGCAGTGCAAAGCCAATCCGGTATTTCTGCTGGAGTTGGTGTTGGACTGGAAGGTCTTGGGGGGGACGGATATAGCTCTCGGTCCGTCACGGGAACATTGAAAATTCCCTTGCAATGACATCGGTGCATGCATGGGTTTCCTGCATGATCAGATAGCGCTCGCTTTCGCCTCCCTCAGTTACGCCTACCAGCAAATGTATGCATCCGCATTTTCGGGCATTGGCGTTTAGGCACTGAAGTAATGCTCGTGTTGGTATGATGCACTTTGTGTCCTTGCTCCAATCAGCGAGGGCGGACTTAGGTAGAACGGTTCTGAATCTCGAAGACTGGGATAGTTATGGCAACGGGACTGTCATTGAAACAGCTGCGGCTCGATAGCTGCATGACGCAGGAAATGTTCGCCGCGCTGGTCGGCGTTGACGTTCGCACTGTTCGTCGGTGGGAGAGCGGCGATACTACACCACCGCATGACATCATGGCCAAACTGGCGAATGCACGGCCAGCATGCACGGTATCGGCTGCAGTGATTTCCATCATGGAGATCACCGGCGATATGATGCTGCTTTTCGACCGCAAACATCGACTCGTACTTTCGTCGACGGCACATGGTCGCGCAATCGGTTACGCAAGCCCCCACTGGGTTGGTCGACGTGCTGAAGAAACCATGCCGAAATCAATCGCGGATATGTGGGAACGGTTTGGAGGGATTGAGCTGTTCTTCACTGCGGGCGTGAAGACAATGGAATACTGCGGGCTGTATGATGGGTCATCGACCGAAGCAGATAGAACTGTGACTGGACAGCCGATGGCCATGCTGATCCGCACGACCAGGGTCGATGGCGCGGAGGGAGCACCATATCGACTGGTGCACATCAGGGAAATTCCGATGAGCCTTTATGTACCAGGTGAACCACGTGTCACTTACTTATAGTTCGATACCGGCTCCCTGTTGAGAGTTGATGCGAAGCTGTGCAGGACTTTTGACTGGCGGCGATTTTTTTGATTTACATGTTTCATCCTCTAGTCCGCAGATTGCCAGTGTTCGTTCATCGACTGCTAATTCATTTTTCCTCTTTAGAATCGAGCCCACTTCGTTGCTGATTTTCGGGTCATAAATCTTGAGCAATCGGCCGAAGTAGCATTGCTCTCCGA
>JABFRJ010000358.1 GCA_013141255.1 Hyphomicrobiaceae bacterium | reverse complement strand
GTCTGTGCCTGTTGTGGCGGCTCAAGCGCCGTTGACGGGGCTGGCCGACATTGCGTGGCCGGCGGGCGTCAAGGCGACGTGGGAGTTTGATCTTGCGTATCAGCACCTGAAAGAGAGCGACGGCAACTTGTTCGTGACTGGACGGGCAGGGACGGGTAAGTCGACGCTGCTCAGGGCGTTGCGTGATTTGATTTCTGAGGACGTCGTGGTGGTGGCACCAACGGGGTTGGCCGCGGTCAACGTCGGCGGGCAGACGATCCATTCGTTTTTTGGTCTGCCGCCGCGGCTGGTGCGGGGCGATGACATCAAGCGGAGCCGCAATGGCCGCATTATGCGGCGGATGAAGTATCTCGTGATCGATGAAGTCTCGATGGTGCGGTCGGATTTGATGTGGGCGATTGATCAGTCGCTGCGTATCAATCGCGGGCGGACGCGGGAGCCGTTTGGTGGTGTGAAGTTGGTGCTGTTCGGGGATATGCATCAGTTGCCGCCTGTGGTGCAGGAATCAGAGGTGGCGGAGCATTTGGAGTCGACGTTTGGCGGGCCGTTTTTCTTTTCGGTGCCAGCGTTGCGTGAAGGGCTGGGGACGTATTTGCTGGAGCTGACGGAAGTCTTTCGACAGCGTGATGAACGCTTGATCCAGTTGCTTAATCATGTGCGCGATGGGCGGGCGGAAGAGGACGATCTGGCGATCTTGAATGATCGAGTGCGGCCGATCCGGACGCTGGCGGAGGGGGATGCGTTTGTGATCCTGACGCCGACGAACGCGGCGGCGCAGCGGATCAATTTGGCGTATCTTGAAGCGTTGAAAGGTGCGGCGAAGGTTTATCCGGCAGGGATCACGGGGGAGTTCAACGCGGCGGCAAGCCCGACCGATATGACGCTGACTTTGAAAGTCGGGGCCAAGGTGATCATGCTGCGGAACGATGCGGATCGGCGTTGGGTCAATGGATCGATTGCGCGGGTGGCGAAGCTGACGGATACGCAGGTGTGGATTGAGATCGAGGGCAAAGAGTACGAGGTTGAACCGGCAGTTTGGGAAAACCGGCGTTACGCATTTGAGCAGAACGAGCAAAAAATCGTCGAGACGGTTGCGGGTACATTTAAGCAGTTCCCGGTGCGTTTGGCGTGGGCGATGACGATCCATAAATCGCAGGGGCTGACGCTGGAGAACGTCTATCTCGATCTCGGGCGGGGGACTTTTGCGCATGGACAGACATATGTGGCGCTCTCGCGCTGTCGGACGCTGGATGGGTTGACGTTGGCGCGACAACTGAGGCCGTCGGACATTATTTTCGACCCGGCGGCTATGGATTATAGATCTATATTTCAATCGCTTACGTGATTTTTATGGTGCGATGCAGCTAAAATTCATGGTGCGCTGCACTTTTTATGTTGCAATGCAATATGAGTTGAGTTATACACAGCCTACCGAAGCGGCAAGAGGCCGCTCCTGACTTAGCGCCCCGCACCGGAGACCCTGCCATGAACGATTTCAGCCGCCAGACCGAAGACTTCCTCAAAGCCGCTAAAGAAGCCCGCATTCCTGAGCCTATGAAAGCCATGGTCGCAGAAGGTCTGGTTTCTTCGCGCAAAGCTTTCGATGTTGCAACCGCTGCTGCTCGCGACAACGCACGTCACGCGGAAACGGTTTTGGCTTCGGTTTCGACCGGTGCGAAGTCGCTCAACGAAAAGCTGATCGAAAACACGACCGCCAACACTGAAGCCCTGTTTGCTGCTGCGCAGAAGATTGCGAAAGCTCAGACGTTGCCAGAAGCGGCGCAGCTGCAAGCTGAATTCGTCAAGACCCAGTTCACGACGGCTGCGGCTCAAACGCAAGAATTCTTCAAGCTCTCGGCTGAGATCTCGAAGTCGATGTTCACTGAAATGCAGGCTGCCACTGCTAAGTCGCTCGAGCAGTTCCGTAACGTTCGCTAAGGCTCTTTTGGCCTCACGCTGTCTGATCCGAGCGCTATGGCGCTCGGGACTGCTCCGGCGGGCGGCGCGTTGGCGCCGGTCGGGCAGTCGCCCTCGTGCGCGCAAGGCGCAGGTGCAAGTTGCTATTTGCTTGCCTGCGCGAGCGGGTGCGCGAGGCGCAGGTGCAAGATCAGGCAGGCCCGAAATTAGATACCTATCCCCCGGAGGCTCGGACATTCGTGTCCGGGCTTTTTTTGACCTCACGCGCTGGTCGCGCTCCGGTCGGGGCGGCGCTAGCGCCGGTCGGGCAGTCGCCCTCGTCGGCCTGAAGCCGAGCTGGGTGTAGCTTGTAGCTGAGTATGGTCACGCTCGTGCGCGCGAGGCGCAGGTGCAAGATCAGGCAGGCCCGAGGCCGAGCTGGGTTTGGCTCAGGTTCATTGACGCTGAGATTGATCGAATACCTATCCCCCGGAGGCTCGGACATTCGTGTCCGGGCTTTTTTCGTTTTGGGCGAGAATTGGGCGTGAACTCAAATAAGGGCGTTAACGGGTAAAAATATTGGGCGATGCGTTGGAGCAGGGCCGCGCTATAGTCGGCCTATGTTTGTGCAAGCGCAAAATGTTTTGGTTCGACCCGCGACTGTGGCTGATGCTGCGGCGCTGAAGACCGTGTTCAAGCGCTCGTGGCTGAACGCGTATGCTGGCATTCTGCCGCAAGAGTACATTGACCAAATGATCGCGCGACGGGATGCGGCGTGGTGGGAGCATCAGTGCCGGACCGTGCGGCGCATGATGGTGGTTGACGTAGGCGGCAAGGCCGTCGGGTATGCGATCTATGGTCCATATCGCGGTGAGTTTCAGGCGCCGGGCGAGATCTACGAGCTTTACGTTTTGCCATCGCATCAAGGCTTGGGTTTTGGCGAGCATTTGTTTGAAGCCTGTCGGCATGGGCTCGATATGCTGCATTGTGACGGCTTGATCGTGTGGGCATTGGCGGACAATGCGGGCGCGTGTGGATTTTATGAGCGACGTGGCGGGCTGGTGCGCTATCGGAGGCGCGAGAGCGTTGGTGGTCGGCGGCTCCGGAAGTTTGGATTTTTTTGGGATTAAGCGCGGTGGGTGGTGGGGCGTGGTTTGTAGGTTGGGTTAGCGCGGCCACGACCCTAAGCGTTTAAATTCTAGTTCGAGCCGCGCGTAACCCAACATTGTTGTCGGAGCGTGTTGCGTTGGGTTACGCGCTAGGGCGCTAACCCAACCTACGATTCTTTAAACTGTTCTCAAACGGGCTGAGAAGCTGGAGATGGCGTCGAGGACGGCTGCGGGTTGATCGCGGTGGGGGCTGTGGCCGCAGTTGGACAGCACGAGGCGTTGGATGTTGGTGCGCGTCGTTGGGTCGTTGCTGGGTACGTTTGTGGCGGCGGATTGGATGGCGTCGAGTTGCGCGAGCGTGCCGTACTCGTCGTCTTCGCCTTGGATCAGCAGGGTTGGCGTCGAGAGGCGTTGGCATTCGGCGCCGAGGTTCCAAGTGCGGAAGGCCGGAGAGAGCCAGATGCGAGACCAGCCAAGGAAGGCGTCGTCTATGTGGGCGTGATGACGCGAAAGGCGGTCGCGGAGGTCGGTGGTTTCGTAGGTTTCGGTGATGCGGGCGATGCTGGAGACGGAGATCGGTTCGACGAGCACGTGAGGTGCCATCAAGACCGCGCCTGCGATGGTTTCGGGGAAGTTGGCGGCGTAGATGAGTGCGATGGAGGCGCCGTCGGAATGGCCGATGAGCAGAGGCTTTTCGATGCCGAGTTTGGCGAGAACTTTGGGCAGCACGTTGAGGGCTTCGTGATGCAGGAAGTCTGGTGTGCGCGGGCCATCGAGCGGGCTTGATTGGCCGTAACCGCGACGAGAGTAGACGAGTGCCGAGGTGCGGAGTTGGCGGGTAAGTTTGTCGGGGAAGTCGCGCCACATGGAGACGGAGCCCAATCCTTCGTGCAGGAACACGAGCGGCGGCGCGTGGCCGGTTTCACCTGGAATGGTGCGGTATTCAAGTTGGATGTCGTTGAGGGTGATGTGGGGCATGAGAGGGAGTTGGTGAGTGGTGGGGGCGTGCTCAATGTTGGTCTTTGTTCGGGCATTGTAAATGGCGATGTTGTCGGTTGTTCTCGGAGTTGTTCACAGGCCGATTCGGCGACGCAGCGAGTCGCCGTTATTCTGGCAGATGCTTATTGCAGGGTATTAGGATGGCAAACGATAGCGACGATCCTTACTTTGACCGGAAACAACTCACTTTTGAGCAGGCCGAAGGCATTGAGCCACTGCCAACGCAATTAGCGTTGCACGAAGTGAGCCCACATCTGAGGGCGGCACTATGGGAGGTCGTGAGGGATTCGTTATTAAACTCAACGATTACTGGCATTAACATGCGCGTAGTGAGTAAACCTTGGCTTGAGGTTCTCAGAGTGATGCATGTTGAGCGTCATCACAGGCTGACCGAATTTAGCGAGCTCCATTCATTTCATCAAAAAGAATTGCGACGCATTTTTGAAGTGGGAAATTCTCACGCGATCTATGGTCTTTTGCAATGGCTATTGCGGTTTCCACCACCGCCAATTAGCGCTCGCATTATCAACAATACTCTTTTGCGTTGTCGTTCTTCGTATCGCGTACTAGGAGACGGTCGAACGATTATCCCACTTGCTTCACTCGAAGAAGTAGCAACGCTTGACCGAGCATTTGCGGATCTCGCTGCAACGGAATTTCATGGTGCGAGAGCACACCTGCGCAAGGCAGCTGAATGCCTAACCGAAGGCGCCACAGCCGACAGTATTCGTGAGAGCATCCATGCAGTTGAGTCTGTTGCGCGGATATTAGGCGGCAAGACCTCGCTTGCTGGAGCATTGCAGACATTGAAATCAAAACACGGCCTTCATCCTGGGCTGGAGCAAGGCTTTAAGAGCATTTACGGGTTTACTTCAGACGAAAAGGGTATCCGTCATCCACTGCTTGACGACGGCACGGCAAAGGTTGACGAAGCCGATGCAATGCTCATGATTGGCGCGTGCGCTTCGTTCGTTTCGTACCTCATTAACAAGACCAAGCCTTAAGTAGGTGGTGCTCTTGGATAAACAGCATATGGCATTTCGGGATGTGTGGAGTTTATTTGCCTCTACGCTGACGTGAGTTGGATTGTGGTATTGGCAGTTTTTCCATTGTACGACCCCGGTCAACCGGAGTGCGAGCTGGGATCTTTACCGTTCTGAGAGATATAAAGATCCCGGATAATTGCCCCGCACGATTTTTGCGCGAGCAGCTGTCGCCCGTCATGAACTTTTTGTTGCCGCGCCTCACGCATTTTTTCTGTGGCCGCGCCTGACGCTCATTATTCGCTGCCGCCCCTCACCCTAACCCTCTCCCCGTAAGGACGGGGAGAGGGGATTTGAGCGGTGGGTGGGTTTATTAAACGCCTAAGAGGCGGTGGAGGGTATCGGGGTTGGAGAGGAGAGCTTGGGGATTGCCGTCGAACTCGAATTTGCCTTTGACGAGAACGACGACGCGGTCGGCGACGGCTGTTACTTCGGAGACGGTTTTGTCGACGACGAGGGTGGCAATGCCGGTGTCGCGGACTTGGCGGATGGTGTACCAGATGTGGTCGCGGATGAGGGG